>SDZP01000301.1 GCA_004144935.1 Caulobacteraceae bacterium
CATGAAGCAGAAGACCGCCCTCGCCGCCGCCCTGATCCATGAGCCGAAACTGCTGATGCTCGACGAGCCGCTGACCGGCCTCGACGCGGCCATGGCCCGCCAGGTCAAGGACGTGCTGCAGGAGCGCGTCCGCCAGGGCGCCACCGTCATCCTGACCACCCACATCCTCGAGGTCGCCGAACGGATGGCCGACCGCATCGGCATCATCCAGGGCGGCCGCCTGCGGGCCGAGGGCAGCCTCGCTGAACTGCGCGCCCTGGGTGGAACCGGCGACGCCACCCTGGAAGACCTCTTCCTGCAGCTGACCGAGCCGGCGACCATCGCGTGACCCTCAAGCCCGGCTCCATTCCCTGGCTGGCCGCGCACGAACTGCGGGTGCTGCTGCGCGAGATGCAGCGCGACAAGGCGCGCGTCGTCCAGTGGGTGATGCTGGCCGTCTTCATGGTCGCCCTGCTGGCCTGCGGCGTCGGCCTGGGCTTCCTAATCCGCGAGACCGGCCTGCCGCCCATCTCTCCCATGGTCGTCACCATCGTCGACCTGGCGGTGCTGGTGATGTTCAGCATCATGGTCGCCTCGACCCTGGCCCGGGGGGCGCAGGTTCTCTACCTGCGCGACGACCTCGACCTGCTGTTCTCCTCGCCCCTGCCGGCCCGCAAGATTCTCGCCGTCCGTTTCGGCGGCATCGCCTTCAGCGTCACCGTCTTCTGGCTGTTCATCGCCTTCGGCTTGGTGGTCCCGATCGCCATCCTCGGCGATCCCAGGCTGCTGGCCGTGCTGCCGGTGCTGCTGTCGCTTGGCCTGCTGTCCAGCGCCGCCGGCCTGCTGCTGACCACCCTGCTGTTCCACCTGATCGGCCCGCGCCGCACCCGCGTCCTGGCCCAGGTGCTGTCGGCCCTGATCGGCGCCTCGGTCTTCCTGGCCTTCCAGCTGCCCAACATCCTGAAAGGCGTCGATCCCAGCTACAGCCGCATGGGCTGGATCCGCCCCTTTATCACCGGCGAGGCCCATCTCGACCTGCCGCCGCACGCCGACCTGCTGGCCCGGGCCATGCTGGGCGAGCCCCTTCCGCTCCTCATCGTCGTCGGCGTCTGCGTCGGCGTCTTCCTGCTGGTCACCCAGGGCCTTGGCCGCCGCTTCGCCCGCGACGTCGCCAGCGCCGTCGGCAGCGACGCCGGCCGGCGCAAGGCGGGCAGGACCGGCGGCTTCGCGGCCGGGGCCTTCGCCGCCACCCTGCGCAAGGAGCTGCGCCTGCTGCTCCGCGACATCGCCCTGTTCAGCCAGGTGCTGCTGCGGGTCTTCTACATGCTGCCGCTGGCCTTCATCTTCGTGCGCAACGCCAGCGAGGGCCACAGCCTGCTGCTGCCCGGCGGCGCGGCGGCCCTGGCCCTGATGGCCGGCCAGCTGTCGTCCAGCTTCACCTGGATCACCGTCTCGGCCGAGGACGCCCCCGACCTGCTGGTCGCCTCCCCCACGCCGATGTCGGTGGTCACCCGCGCCAAGCTGTGGGCCGGCCTGATCCCGACCCTGGCCCTGGTCTTCCTGCCCATACTCGCCGTCGGCCTCTGGTCGCCCTGGACCGGCCTGGTCGCCGCCGCCGGCGCCTTCGCCTCGGCCTGGGCCAGCGGCATGCTCAACATCTGGTACCAGCGCCCGGCCCGCCGGGCCGACTTCCGCCGGCGCGGCAACGTCCACTGGCTGCTGGTCATTCCGATCCTGATCGTCGGCGGCCTGATCGCCGGCGCCACCTTCCTGGCCGCCGACCAGAACCTGTGGGCCGTCGTGCCGGCGGTGCTGGCGGCCGTGGCGCTGCTGGCGCTGAAGCGCAGTGATCGGCAGATCCTGGACCGGCTGCGCAGTCCGGACTGAGCTACTCCGCCGCCTTCGCCTGCCCCTGCTCTTCCTCTTCGAACGCCTCGATCTGCTTGGCGGTGAACTCCGGCGACTTCGTGAACCTGGCCAGCAGGTTGTAGAACACCGGCACGATGAACAGGGTCAGCACGGTCGAGACCAGCACCCCGAAGAAGATCACCACCCCGATGGTCTTGCGGCTTTCCGCCCCCGCCCCCTGCCAGAGGATCAGCGGCAGGGCGCCGAAGGCGGCCGAGATGCTGGTCATGATGATCGGCCGCAGGCGCAGGCTGGCCGCCTCGATCACCGCGTCGCGGATACTGCGGCCTTCGTCGCGCATCTGGTTTGCGAACTCGACGATCAGGATGCCGTTCTTGGCCGCGATGCCGATCAGGATGACCAGCCCGATCTGGCTGTAGGTGTTGATCGTCGAGCCGGTGATCAGCAGCCCGAACAGGCCGCCCAGCGCCGCCAGCGGCACGGTCAGCATGATCACCGCCGGATGGATCCAGCTTTCGAACTGCGCCGCCAGCACCAGGAAGACCAGCAGCAGCGCCAGCCCGAAGGCCAAGCCCACCGCGCCCGACGCCTCCAGGAAGTCCCGCGCCTGGCCGCCCCAGGCGACGCTGACCGACGAGCTCTCCTGCTTGGCCGTCTCGGCCTTCAGGAAGTCGATGGCCTCGGCGACCGTGTAGCCGGGGTTCAGCTGCATGGTCAGGGTGATGGCCCGCAGCCGGTCGACCCGCGGACGGTCGGGCACGTCGCCGCGCACCTTGGTGTCGACGACACTGGACAGCGGCACCAGCGCCCCCGAGCCCGAGCGGACGTACAGGGTGTTCAGGTCCTCGATGGTGCGCCGCCTGTCCAGTTCGGTCTGGACGATGACGTCGTATTCCTGGCCGTTCTTGATGTAGGTGCCGACCTGCCGCGAACCGAACATGGTCTCCAGCACCCGGCCGACGGCCTGGGCCGAAACCCCGACGGCGGCCGCCTTGTCGCGGTCGATATCGACCGACAGGCGCGGCGCGTTGGGTTCATAGTCGATGCGCGGGCGGGCCAGCCCCGGGTTGGCCTCGGCCGCCGCCAGCAGCGGTTCCAGCCAGCGGTTGATCTCGGCGTAGTCGTTGCCCAGCGCGATCAGGTCGACGTTGGCGCCACCGCCCCCGCCGCCGCCGCCGCCGCGCTGGAACGGGCCGCGCACACTGGCCACGGCGCGCACGCCGGTGATCTGGCCAAGGCTCCTGTTGAGCTCGGCCGCGACCTCGTCAGAGGTCTTCTCGCGGTCGCCCCAGCCCTTCATGACGATGACGCCGTTGCCGGTGTTGAACTGGCTCTGGCCAAAGCGCGGCACGCTGATGATGTAGCGCTCGGCCTCGCCGGCGTCGTAGTAGGTCTTCAGCTGCTTCTCGACCGCGCTGGCGGCCTTCAGCGTATATTCGTAGCCGGCGCCTTCCGGCCCGGTGATGCTGATGTCGACGCGGCCCCGGTCCTCGTTCGGCACCAGCTCCTGCGGCACGACGTTGAACAGCAGCGCCGCCAGGCCCATCATCACCACCACGAAGATGATGGCCCCGATGCTGGCCGTCTTCCAGCCGAGCAGCATGTCGAGGCTGTCGTGATAGCTGGTCCGCAGCCGGCCCATGCCGGCGTCGACCTTGCGCGCCAGCCAGCCTTCGCCATGCGCCGGGCGAAGCAGCTTCGAGGCCATCATCGGCGACAGGCTGAGCGCCAACAGCGCCGAGAAGGCCACGGCCGAGGCGATGGCCACGGCCAGCTCGACGAACAGCCGGCCGATGTAGCCGGGCAGGAACATCAGCGGCGCGAACACGCTGATCAGCACGATGGTGGTGGCGACGACGGCGAAGAACACCTGCCGCGTGCCGCGCATGGCGGCCACCGCCGGCGGCTCGCCCTCATCCACCCGGCGCTGGATATTCTCGACCACGACGATGGCGTCATCGACCACCAGCCCGATGCTGAGCACCAGGGCCAGCAGGGTCAGCAGGTTCAGCGAGAAGCCCAGCGGGGCCAGCACGATGAAGGTCGACAGCAGGCAGATCGGCGCCACCACCGAGGGGATCAGCGCCGCCCGCCAGCTGCCGAGGAAGACGAAGTTGACCAGCGCCACCAGGAACAGGGCGATGCCCATGGTCACCCAGACCTCGTGGATGGCCTCGCTGGTGAACTGGCTGCTGTCGACGGCGATGATCAGATTGGTGCCGGCCGGCAGCGTCTCGTTGATCCGCTCCACCTCGGCCTTGGCCAGCTTGGCGATCTGCAGGTCGTTGGCCTGGCTCTGACGGGTCAGGGCGATGCCGATCTGCTCGACGCCGTTGCCCCGGAACAGCTTGCGCCGCTCGTCGGGCCCCTCCTCGATGCGGGCGATGTCGCCGAGGCGCGTCACATAGGCGGGGTTGTCGATGCCGGCGCTGGTCACCGCGCTGCTGTTGGCGTTGGTCGAGGTCGCCCCGGCCACGCCCGTGGCGCTGGCCGTCTGCGCGCCGGCGCCGGCGCCCGTGCTGGG
>SDZP01000302.1 GCA_004144935.1 Caulobacteraceae bacterium
CCTGAGCGGCCGGGCGCGCCCGTCGAGCGCGCCCGGCCGCTCAGGCGGAGGCCCGCCAGCAGGGCGTAGAGGCCGGTCAAGAAGCTTGAGGGCCGGCGCCCCGGCCGGTCCCGCCGGCTCTACGCCACCGCCGCCGCCGCCACCTCATCCTCGCCTGCGGCGCAGGCCTCGGTGATGGCGGCGAACAGCGAGGCCGGGGTGATCGGCTTGGTCAGGTGGCCGTCGGCCCCGGCCAGGCGGCCGGCCGCGATGTGCTCGGGCATGGCGTTGGCGGTCAGCATGACGATGGGCGTGCGCGAGCGGCCGGCGCGCTGTTCCTCGGCGCGGATTGCCCGCACCGCGGTCAGGCCGTCCATCACCGGCATCTGCATGTCCATGAGGATCATGTCGAAGGCCGCGGCGGCGTGGGCGGTCACCGCCTCAAGGCCGTTCTCGACCAGGGTCGCCTCGATCCCGGCCCCCGCCAGGATGATCTCCACGACCTTGAGGTTGGTGGGGTGGTCGTCGGCGACCAGCAGCCGCAGGCCCCGGCCGGGCGCGGCGGCCGGCGCCGCCTCGTCCTCGGCGGCCAGTTCGGCGGCGGGCAGGGCCAGCTCGAACCAGAACATCGTGCCGGCGCCCGGCCGGCTGTCGCAGTCGAGGACGCCGCCCATGGTCTCGGCCAGGTGGCGGGAGATGGCCAGGCCGAGGCCCGAGCCGCCGAACCGGCGGGTGATGGAGCCGTCGACCTGCTGGAACCGGTCGAACAGCTTGTCCTTCATCAGCGGGTCGAAGCCGATGCCGGTGTCGGTGACGGTGAAGCGCAGCCGGGCGTCCCCGGCCGGGCCCGGCTCGGCGGTCAGGCTCAGGCGCACGTCGCCGGCGGCGGTGAACTTCACGGCGTTCGACAGCAGGTTGCTGATCACCTGGCGGATGCGGACCGCGTCGCCCAGCCAGGCGCGGTCGGCGGCCGGATCGATCTCGACGGCCAGGATGACGCCCTTCTCCTCGGCCTTGGGCCGGCACAGGTCGGCGACGCCCCGCGCCAGGTCGCCGGCCTGGAAGGGGGCCAGCTCGATCTCCAGCTGGCCGGCCTCGACCTTGGCCAGGTCGAGGATGTCGGACAGCAGCCGGTCGAGCACCTCGCCGGAGGCGCAGATCAGCCGCGCCGCTTCCGCCTCGCGCGGGCCCAGCTCGGCCCGGTCCAGCACGTGGGCCATGGCCAGCACCCCGTTCAGGGGCGTTCGGATCTCGTGGCTCATGTTGGCCAGGAACTCGCCCTTGGCGATGCTGGCCGCCTCGGCCTCGCGCTGCTTGACGACCAGGGCCAGGGTGGTGGCCTCGAGCTTTCGATTGGCCTGCCAGGCGTTGGCCGCTGAGCTGACCGCATAGCCGACCAGCAGGGTCAGCGACCCCAGCAGGCCCAGCATCTCGTCGAGGGTCCGGGCGGTGAAGGGCAGGTAGAGCAGGGCCAGGGCCGGCGGTCCGCCGGTGACCAGCATCTGGGCCAGCGACCGGTGGCAGCCCCGCACCATATAGAGCAGCACCCCGCCGATCAGGGCCACGGTGACGGCCTTGCTGTACCCCCCGGGCGCGAACCACCAGAGCAGGCCGATGGTCACCCAGGCGCAGGTCGACAGCGCCGTCGCCGCCAGCCGCAGGCTGCGGAAGGCCACCGGCCGCCGGGCCTGGTTGCGCGGCTCGGTGGCGATCCACAGGGCGCCGTCGCCGACCGCGAACATCGCCGCCCAGGCCAGCATGACCTGCAGCGGCATGGCGGTGAGGCCGGTGGCGAAGACCAGCAGCGAGATCACGACCCGCGCCGCCGCCTGGCCCCGGGTGTCAGCCGCCGTCCGGTCGAAGGCCTCGTCGAAGCCGAGTAAACTGCGGTCCATGACCATCCCTGCACCATTTCCGGGTGTCAGCAGGGTCATCAACCGGTGAAGCCGGTGTTAAGCGCCGGCCTCTGGCCGGCTTTCGGGACAACCTGTCGCAGCGTCGCCACGATTAGCGGCCGATCGCATCCGTGCGCGCCAGGTCGATTACTCAATTTCCGCCTCGGCATTTCAGATTTTTCGGGAAAAGGCAGCCACCTACCTGCGGTACGCGAAATAAATGTTTAAATAGTCATTACCTGGAAACCATGATGAGAGCTTAGTTCATCTGAGCGAAAATTACACACATATCCTAAAAGGCGAAAATAGATCTGTAATCGCGGAACCTATGTTTCCGGGAAGATTTACCCAGATAACGCATCGACCTGCGGGCCATCGGCCGGGGGTGACGCGCATGCCGGGCAGATGCGTGTGTATAGTTGTAGTTGATACACAAATTGTGCCCACCGCTCGAAATGCAGAGTGGTGAATAGCGTTAGCCAAATCTGAATTTTGTAAGAAATCGGAAAATCACTGTTGACGGCGAAGGGCTTCGAACCAAATCGCCGAGCGTACTCCTCCTGCGAAAGCAGACCTATCCAGGTTCAGGATTTAAAAATAATGGGACGGGCTCCTGATATGAAGTCATCAATGCTCATAATGAGCGGGGGTCAAGCCTGCTTCGTTGAGTACCCGCGCGGCGGGGCCGACCTGGCCCGGCTCGCCATCGGCCCCGGTCTGTCCGCTCGCGCCGCCGCAAGCCTGTCGCGGTTGAGCAACACCGACGACCTGGGTGGATCATGCTGAGATCAGGCGTCATCGCCGTCGCTCTTCTGGCCTCCGGACAGGCGGCGCTCGCGCAGCCGTCGGCGGCCGTCGGCGGCCAGCTGCAACAGATCCCGCCGCCGGTGATCCAGCGCAAGCCGTCCCCCGGCATCGACTTCGACCGCGCCAGCCCGCCGGCCGACGCCGCGCCCTCCGGCCCCCGCGTCCGGGTCGACCGGCTGCGGATCACCGGCGCCAGCCTCTACAGCGAGGCCCAGCTGGTCGCCGCCACCGGCTTTGCGCCGGGCGCCGAGCTGACCCTGCCTGAGCTGCGCAACTTCGCCGCCGCCATCGCCCGCTTCTACAACAGCCACGGCTACTTCCTGGCCCAGGCCTATCTGCCGGCCCAGGCGATCGAGGGCGGCACGGTGTCGATCGCCGTCGTCGAGGGCCGCTACGGGGCCGTCAGCCTGCGCAACGGCTCCAGCCTTTCCGGCCCGGTCGCCGACCGCATCCTGCGCGGCCTGGACAGCGGCGACGCCGTCGCCATCGGCCCGCTCGAGCGGCGCCTGCTGCTGCTCTCCGACATCCCGGGCGTCGCCGTCCGCTCGACCCTGTCGCCCGGAACCGAGGTCGGGACCTCCGACCTCGTCGTCGACCTCGCCCCCGGCCGCCGCGTTACCGGCAGCCTGGAGGCCGACAACGCCGGCAACCGATATACCGGCGCCTACCGCCTCGGCGGTTCGGTGAACTTCAACAACCCCACCGGCCTTGGCGACCAGATCAGCCTGCGCCTGCTGGCCTCGACCGAGGGCCTCGCCTATGGCCGCGCCGCCTGGCAGGCGCCGGTCGGCGACGCCACCGTCGGGGTCGCCTACACCCATCTGACCTACGAGCTGGGCCGCGAGTTCGAGGCCCTCGACGCCAGCGGCACGGCCGACATCGTCAGCCTGTTCGCCAGCTACCCGCTGATCCGCTCGCGCAACAACAACCTCTACGGCTTCGCCTCGGTCGACGCCAAATGGCTGACCGACGAGATCGGCCTGGTCGGCCAGGTCTCCGACAAGACCAGCCGGGCCGTCACCCTCGGCCTGCGCGGCGACGCCCATGACGAGCTGGGCGGCGGCGGCTGGACCGACTACTCGGCGGCCTTCACGGCCGGCGACCTGGACATCGAAAACCCCGCCGAACGCGCCGCCGACGCCCTCACCGCCCGCACCCAGGGCGACTTCGGCAAGCTGCAGTTCAGCCTCTCCCGCCTGCAGACCGTGGCCGGCCCCTTCTCCCTGTACGGCGCGGTGCGCGGCCAGTTCGCCACCGACAACCTCGACAGCTCCGAGAAGATGGAGCTGGGCGGCGCCTATGGGGTGCGCGCCTATCCGGAGGGCGAGGCCTACGGCGACCAGGGCTACATCGCCACCCTCGAGGCCCGCCTTCGGCTCGACGCCTGGACCGGCAAGCTCCCCGGCCGCTTCCAGCTGATCGGCTTCGTCGACGCCGGCCAGGTGGACTTCGCCCACGACCCCTGGTTCGCCGGCTCCAACCGAGCCGACCGCGCCGGCTATGGCGCGGGCCTGCTCTGGGCCGGCCCGCACGACCTCTTCGTCAGCGCCTCCTACGCCCGCAAGCTGGGCGACGAGCCGGCGACCTCCGGACCCGACCGCGACGGCCGCGTCTGGTTCCAGATCGTCAAGCAGTTCTGATGCCCGCTCCCCGCAATTCCCGGCCCCCGTCACCCGGCAAG
>SDZP01000303.1 GCA_004144935.1 Caulobacteraceae bacterium
GAGGGCCAGGCGGCGCTTGATCGCCGCCTGGCCCTCGGTGATCTCCATCATCAGGGCGGCCAGCCGCTCGGGCCCAAGCCGCTCGAGGTTGGCGAGGTTGAGGGTCTTCTTCGACCCGGAGCGTTTGGCGGGCGCCTTCATGCCTTGCGTGGATACCTTGCGTCGGCGGCGCGTTGGAAGGGCGACGTGAAACTGGCGAGCTTCAACATCAACGGCATCAACAGCCGGCTGGACAACCTGATCCAGTGGTTGGACGAGACACGCCCTGATGTCGCCTGCCTGCAGGAGATCAAGACGCCCGACGAGCGCTTCCCGTTTGGGGCGCTGGAGAAGGCCGGATACGGGGCGGTGGTGAAGGGCCAGAAGAGCTGGCACGGGGTGGCCATCCTGGCGCGCGGCGCCGAGCCGGTGGTCACCCGGCGGGCGCTGCCGGGCGATCCGGACGACGCCGAGGCCCGCTACATCGAGGCGGCGGTGGGCGGGGTGCTGGTCGGCTGCCTCTACCTGCCCAACGGCAATCCCTGGCCGGGGCCGAGGTTCGACTACAAGCAGGCCTGGTTCAAGCGGTTCAACAAGCATGCCCGGTCGCTGCTGGACAGCGGCCATCCGGTGGCGCTGATCGGCGACTACAATGTCGTGCCGACCGACGCCGACATCTACAACCCGGCCAGCTGGCGCAAGAACGCCCTGCTGCAGCCGGAGCCCAGGGCGTCGTATGCAGAGCTGGTCGGGCAGGGCTGGACCGACGCGCTGGACGCCCTCTACCCCGGCGATCCGCAGTGGACCTTCTGGACCAACCTTCGCAATCGCTGGGCCAACGACAAGGGCATGCGCATCGACCACCTGCTGCTGAGCCCGGATCTGGCGGAGCGACTTGTCGCCGGGGGCGTTGATCGGGAGGTGCGTGGCCGGCCCGGCGCCAGCGACCACGCCCCTGTCTGGATAGACCTGGAAGGATCGTGATGATGACCCGCCTGCCGCTCGTGTTCGCCGCCGCGCTTGCCGTCCTGCCGCCCGCCGCCGCCCTGCTGACCGGCCCGGCCGTGGCCGCCGCCCCGGCCGCCAACACCCTGACCGGCGCGATCACTGCCGACAACGCCGCCCGCCTGACCCGCTTCATCGCCGACCGGGCCGACAAGGTGGTCACCCTGAAGCTGACCATCGCGCCGGGAACACCGGCGGATTTCAAGGGCAAGAACTACATGGCGGAGGCCGACGGGGACCTGTTCATCGTCTTCAAGCAGGTCGGCGAGGAGAAGCTGCAGGTCGGGGTCCCGACGGCGAAGGTGCGCAAGGTCGGCGGGGCCTGGGTTCTGGAGGGGCGGTTCAAGGTGGAGTACGCCGGGATGGGGCAGGGGACGGTGGCGTATGTGCTGCGGGCGGTGTGAACCCTTACGAGCCCTCCAACACCGTCTCTCCGGCCGTCCGGGATGACGGATGGGTTAGGTGACGGATAATTCAATCATACCGTCACCCCAAGACTTGTTCTTGGGGCCCACGGTTCAGCCGCGGCTAGCCCTTGTCATGGAGGCGCGGCCGCGCCTCCAACCCGCTGCTCGTCGAAGCGGACGAGTGGGCCCCAAGAACAAGTCTTGGGGTGACGGAGCGTGTGGAGGAGAAGAGCGCGGATCCCCGCTTTCACACTAGCCCCCACCTTCCGAGCGCCCTATATCCCGCCGCTCTGCATGGATCACGCTCGACTGAAACGCCTTCGGATACGCGCCTGGCGGCGGGGTTTCCGGGAAATGGACCTCATCCTGGGGCCGTTTGCGGATCAGCACGCCCAGGATCTGGACGACGCCGAGCTGGCCGCCTTCGAGGCGCTGCTCACCGCCGACGACCAGGACGTCTACGGCTGGATCATCGGGCGGGAACCACCGGCGCCCGAACACGACACCTCCCTGCTGAAGAAGCTGCAGGCCTTCGATCCCAGCCAGGGCCCCGCCCGTGGCGCGTGACGGCGACCTGAAGACCATCGCAAAAGCCGAGGGCCGGCTGGAGCTGACCTCGGCGCCGGAAGGCTTCGACGCCCTGGTCATGGCCGACCTATTGCGCGCGCGAGGCGGGCCGGCGCTGTTCGTGGCCCGGGACGGAGCGCGGGCCGAGGCCTTCATCGGGGCCATGGGCTTCTTCGCGCCCGAGATCGAGGTGGTGCAGTTCCCCAGTTGGGACTGCCTGCCCTATGACCGCGTCGGGCCGGCGCCGGCCGTCGCCGCCCAGCGGATGGCGACCCTGTCGCGGCTGGCCGCCGGGGTTGACGCGAAAAAGCCGCTGCTGCTGGTCGCCGCCATGGCCGGGGCCATGCAGCGGGTGCCGCCGCGCCAGGCGGTGACCGAGGCCAGCTATTCGACCCGGCCGGGCGCGACGGTGAAGATCGAGGAACTGGAGCGCTATTTCGCGGTCAACGGCTATCACCGCGCCTCGACCGTGTCCGAGCGCGGCGAATTCGCCATCCGGGGCGGGGTGATCGACGTCTTCCCGCCGGCCGGCGAGGAGCCGGTGCGGCTGGACCTGTTCGGCGACCAGCTGGAATCGATCCGCGCCTTCGATCCGGAGACCCAGCGCTCCACCAGGCAGCTGCACGAGATCCGCCTGCTGCCGGTCAGCGAGGCCCTGCTCGACCCGGAGTCCGTGGCCCGCTTCCGCAAGGGCTATGTGAACCAGTTCGGCGCGCCGGGGCAGGATGCGCTCTACGAGGCGGTCAGCGGCGGCGGCCGGCGGGCCGGGATGGAGCACTGGTTGCCGCTGTTCTATCCGCATCTGGAGACCCTGTTCGACTACCTGCCGGACGAGGCCCTGGTCGCCTTCGACCACCAGGCCATCGAGGCCCGCGAAGAGCGGCTGACGGTGATCAACGACGCCTACGACAGCCGGGCCGACGCCCTGCGCAAGGACAGCTACCGGCCGCTGAAGCCGGACGGGCTCTATCTGACGGCCGGGGAGTTCGACAGGCTGATGAGCCTGCGGGCCACCCGCTGGTTCACGCCGTTCCAGAGCGACGCGGCCGGGGTCGTCGACATGGGGGCGCGGCTGGGCCGCACCTTCGCCGCCGAACGCCAGCAGGACAGCGTCAACCTGTTCGAGGCCACGGCCGCCCACGCCAAGACCCTGAGCGAGGCCGGCAAGCGGGTGCTGTTCGCCAGCTGGTCGGAGGGGTCCTCCGAGCGGCTGGGCGCCATGCTGGCCGACCACGGCATGAAGAAGCTGCCGGTCGCCAAATACTGGCAGGCGGCCAAGGCCAACGATCCCAAGACCCCCCAGAGGGTGGTGCTGCCGCTGGAGCACGGGTTCGAGACCGACAACCTGGCGGTCATTTCCGAGACCGACATCCTCGGCGACCGCCTGGCCCGGCCGCGCAAGAAGCGCCGCGCCGCCAACTTCCTGGCCGAGGCCAGCGCCCTTACCCCCGGCGACCTGGTCGTCCACATCGACCACGGCATCGGCCGCTACGTGGGACTGAAGACGCTCGAGGTGCAGCAGGCGCCGCACGATTGCCTGGAGCTGCAGTACGGCGGCGAGGCCAAGCTCTACCTGCCGGTCGAGAACATCGACCTGTTGACTCGCTACGGCGCCGAGGGTGACGGGGTGCAGCTGGACAAGCTGGGCGGGGCGGCCTGGCAGTCGCGCAAGTCCAAGGCCAAGGAGCGGCTGCGGGTCATGGCCGAGGGCCTGATCGCCATCGCCGCCGCCCGGGCGACCAGGCATGTCGAGGAGATCGATCCGCCGTCCGGGGTCTTCGACGAGTTCTGCGCCCGCTTCCCCTACGAGGAGACGGAAGACCAGCTGAACGCCATCGGCGACGTGCTGACCGACCTGGGCTCCGGCAAGCCGATGGACCGGCTGATCTGCGGCGACGTCGGCTTCGGCAAGACCGAGGTGGCCCTGCGGGCCGCCTTCGTGGTGGCCATGGGCGGCCAGCAGGTGGCGGTGGTCTGTCCGACCACCCTGCTGGCGCGGCAGCACTACAAGACCTTCGTCGAGCGCTTCCAGGGCTGGCCGGTGAAGATCCGCCGGCTGTCGCGGCTGGCCCCGGCGCAGGAGGCGGCCGAGACCCGCGAGGGGCTGGCCAACGGCGAGTTCGAGATCGTCATCGGCACCCATGCGGTGCTGAGCAAGCTGGTCAGCTTCCGCGACCTGGGCCTGGTGATCGTCGACGAGGAGCAGCACTTCGGGGTCAAGCACAAGGAGAAGCTGAAGGAGCTTCGCGCCGATGTGCACATGCTGACCCTGACCGCGACGCCGATCCCCCGCACCCTGCAGATGGCGCTGTCGGGCATCCGCGAGATGTCGATCATCGCCACGCCGCCGGTCGACCGGCGGCGTGGCGATGATCGACATCTCGCGGATGCCCGACAGCG
>SDZP01000027.1 GCA_004144935.1 Caulobacteraceae bacterium
CGTTGGGGGTGGTCGAAACGGAAGGCAGGAAGGCGGCGAAGTCGCCGAAGTCGCCGACCTGCAGGGCGTCCAGCTTCTGCTCACCCAGCGCCTGGATGGAGACCGGCACGTCCTGCAGGTTCTCCTCGCGCTTCTGGGCGGTGATGATCACCTCGTCGACGGCGTTGCCGCCGGCGGCGTCCTGGGCAAAGGCCGGCGCGAGGCCGGCCAGCATGGTTGTGCCCAGCAGGACCGAGGTCCAGGCCGCGTTCCGTGTCGTCCGCTTCATGATCATTCCCCGCCCGACATAACGCCGTCACGGGAGGGTCATAATGGGTCGCGGCCGCTGTCAAGGCGGGGCTGCCCAAAGCGGGGAGCGGCCCCGACGGTTGCCGTCGACTGTGGCGACGGAAGCGCAGACTTCAGGCGCCCGCGTCCCAGGTTTGCAGCACCGGCCCGAGCGCGGCCTTCAGCGGATCCAGCCACGGCTCGTAGGCCCGCCACTGGTCCAGCCCCTCGGTGAAGATCGGCCGGCGGACCTGTTCGGAGCTGGCGGTGCGGACGGCGCGGTCGTTCTCGTGGAAACTCATCACGCCGGGCTCGAACTCCAGGCCGCAGTAGGCCAGCAGGGCCCGGACCCGCGTCTCCGGATCGGCGACCAGCCGCTCATAGATCACCCGGTGGACGACGCCGGGCAGCACCGCGTCGAAATGGGCCATCAGGGCCACGTAGTCGGCGTAGTAGCGGCCAAGCTCGGTCAGGTCGTAGCTGAAGGCCTGGCCGCGGGCGAAGTGCTGCTTGAAAGCCGAGAAGCCGCAGCCCAGCGGATGGCGGCGGGCGTCGATGATCTTCGCGTTCGGCAGGATCAGGCGGATCAGCCCGACATGGGCGAAATTGTTGGGCATCTTGTCGATGAAGAAGGGGCGGCCCGTCTTGCGCTGGATGCGGGTGCGCTCGAGGTATTCCTCGCCGAGCGAACGGGCCTCCTCTGCGGTGACGCCGGTCAGCATCTCCGGATAGGCCGTGGGGCTCTCGCGGCGGCGCCGGCCACCCAGGCGCCGGGCCATGGCGATGATGTCGGGCAGCTCCATGGTGCCCTCGACCAGCGAATGGCTGGCCAGGATCTGTTCGATCAGGGTCGAGCCGGCTCGGGGCAGGCCGACGATGAAGATCGGGTCGGGAGCCGGGCAGCCCCAGCCCTGGCGGTCGGCGAAGAATTGCGGCGTGAAGACCTGGGCCGAGCGGCGGGCATGGGCGGTGATGAAGGCCGGCTCGTAGTCGATGCCGGCCCGGCGCAGGGCGGCGCCTTGGGCGTAGTGGTCGAACGAGGCGGCCGGGTCGCCCGCGTCCTCCAGGGCCTTGCCGAGGGCGTAGTGCAGGTGGAAGCGGTCCTCGTCGGTGAGGCCCTCGCGCGCCAGCTGGCCCTGCATGGCGGCGACGTCCTCGTCGGTGAAGCGCACGGTCTTGAGGTTGGCGAGACTCCACCAGACCTCGCCCAGCCCCGGCGCCAGCTCCAGCGCCTTGCGGTAGGCGGCGATGCTGTCGGCCTGGCGGCCGACGGTCTTGTAGGCGTGGCCGAGACTCATCCAGCCCTTGGGCTGGGCCGGAAATTCCGCCAGCACCCTCTCGTACAGGCCGATGGCCCCGTCGTAATCGCCGATCCGGACCAGGGCGGCGGCCTTGAGGTTGCGGTAGCCGGGATGCCGCGGGCTGGCCTGCAGCAGCCGGTCCAGTTCGGACAGGGACTCCGGGCCGCGGTTCAGCCGATGCAGGATGGTGGCGTGGTTGTAGCGGGCCTCGGTGAAGCCGGGCGCCAACTGCAGGCAGCGCTCGAGCAGGGCCTGGGCGTCCTCGGTGCGGCCGAGACGGGCGGCGACCTCGGCCAGCATGCGGATGGCGGCGACGTGGGTGGGATGCCGCGACAGGTAGGGTTTGAGGATATGTTCGGCGGTGGGCAGGTCGCCGGCCACCAGGGCGGCGCCCGCCTGCATCAACTCGGGGTCGGAGACGGAGGCGCGGATCTGCTCGGCCCGGGCCCGGCCCGCGCCGGCCTCGTCGCCGACCAGCAGCAGCTGGTCGGTCAGGGCGTCCCAACCGGCCGACAGCCGTCCTTCGAGGGTGACCGCCCGGCTGAGGGCGGCGATGGCGGCGCGGCCGATGCCGAGGTCGGCGAAGCTCAGGCCCGCCTCCAGATGCACCGGCGGCCAGTTGGGATTGGCCCGGATCACCGGCTCCAGCAGCTCCAGCCCCTCTGCCGCCCGACCCTGGCGGCGCAGGGCGGCGGCCAGCAGCAGCAGCGCCTCCGGATGGCCCGGCAGGGCGACGAGGATCTCCCGCGCCTGCGCCTCGGCCAGGGACGGGTCCTGGCCGAGCAGCCGGCGGCCGTGCGTCAGGGCGGTCGCGAGTGTGGCGGTGGTGGCGGCCGTGTCGTCAGTCATCGGCCGCTAGCGGTGCACAGGTTTGGGCGGGTTGGCTAGCCCCCGACCGCCTCGTCCAGCAAGACCGGGTTCAATGCCGCTTCCAGCGCCGCGAACAATCGCCCGACCTCGATCGGCTTGGCGACGAAGCCGTCCATGCCGGCTTCGCGGTATTCGGCGACCTGGTGCGACATGGCGTTGGCGGTCAGGGCGATGATCGGGGTGCGGGCGCGGCCGGTGGCGGCCTCGCGGGCGCGGATGGCGCGGGCGGCGGTGGGGCCGTCGACCAGGGGCATCTGCACGTCCATCAGGATGACGTCCCAGGTCTCGGCCTCCCAGGCGGCGATGGCCTCACCGCCGTCGGCGACGACGACCGGATCGATGCCGACCTGGTGCAGCAGGGTCTTGAGGACCAGCTGGTTGACCTCGTTGTCCTCGGCCGCCAGCACCTTCAGCGTCTCGCCGCTCAGCTCGGCGTCGGGCGGGGTGGGCGGCAGCGCCGGCAGGGTCTCGGCCCGGCTGTCGGCGACCCGGGCCAGCGGCAGGGTGACGGTGAACACCGTACCCTTGCCGATCTCGCTCTCGACCCCGATCTCGCCGCCGATCAGCTCGGTCAACTGGCGGCAGATGGCCAGGCCAAGGCCCGTGCCGCCATAGCGGCGCGAGGTCGAGGCGTCGGCCTGTTCGAAACGGCCGAACAGCTTGGCCAGGGGTTCCGGGGCGATGCCGATGCCGGTGTCGGAGACCTTGAAGGTCAGCGTCTTGCCCGCGCGGGCGACGACAACGCGGATTTCGCCGGCCTCGGTGAACTTCAGGGCGTTGGAGATCAGGTTATAGAGGATCTGCCGCACCCGGGTCGGATCGCCGCGATAGACGCCTTGGGCCGAGCGCTCGATCTTCAGGTCGAAGCTGAGGCCCTGCTTGTTGGCGATGGCGGTGAAGGCGGCATGGGCGCCGCGCGCCAGGTCCTTGAGGTCGAAATCGGCCTCGTCGAGGTCCAGCTTGCCGGCCTCGATCTTGGAGAGGTCCAGCACGTCGTTGAGCACGGCCAGCAGGCTCTCGCCCGACTGGCGGATGACCTCCAGCCGCTCGCGCTGCACGCCGGTCAGCTCGTCCGACGCCATGGCCTGGGCCATGCCGAGCACGCCATTCAGCGGGGTGCGGATCTCGTGGCTCATGGTCGCCAGGAAGGTCGACTTGGCGGTGTTGGCGGCCTCGGCGTCGTTCTTGGCCTGGATCAGTTCGGCTTCGGCCGCCTTGCGGTCGGTCATGTTCTGCAAGGCGCCGACCAGCCGGGTCGGGCGGCCGCGTTCGTCGGTGAACAGCTTGGCCGCCCCCTGCACCCAGATCTCGCGGTCGTCGCTGCGCCGGACGCGGTAGATGGGGCCGTAGCGCTCGCCGGTGAGCAGGTGGCCCTCCCAGGCCGCCTCGACGGCGTCGCGGTCGCGCGGATCGACACCTTCGTAGATGTCCCGCCAGAGGTCGTCGTAGGTCTTGGGCTGTTCGAAGAACTCGGCCTCGGCCCCGACCTTGATCAGTTCGCGGGTGCCGTAGTCCATCTCCCAGACGTGCAGGTCGCTGAGCTCCAGGGCCAGCTGCATCCGCTGTTCGGAGCGTTCGGACTGTTCGAGGGCGCCGACCAGTTCGGAGACATCGCTGGCGGTCAGCACGATGCCGCCGATCTCGCCGTCCGGCGTCTTCCAGGTCTTCAGGTCGGTCTGCAGCCAGACGGTCAGGCCGATCGGCAGGGTGACGCGGCTGCGGGCGATGCTGCTGGGGCCACCGGCCAGGACGGCGGCGAAACTGCCCCGGCTCTGGGCATAGACCTCCGGCGCGATCTCCAGCAGGGAGCGGCCGATGACCTCGGCGCGGCGAACGCCCAGGCTGCGGGCCCAGAGGCTGCTGGCCGCCACCACCCGCAGCTCGCGGTCGGTCATCACCAGCGAGGTCGGCATGGTCGCCACCAGGGCTTCCAGGGTGGTGCGGGTGACTTCCAGGGCCTTGGCGTTGATGGCCCGGGTCCATTCGTCGGCGACGAACTCGGTCAGGGCCGTCAGCCGTTCGGCCTGGACCGCGTCGAAGGGCTGCGGCTCGGTGCTGTAAAGCGCCAGGACGCCGGGCGTCGAGCCGTCTTCAAGTTTGATCGGAATGGCGATGTAGGCGCGCAGATAGGGCGGGCCGGCGACCAGCGGGCCGGTGGCGAAACGCTCGTCCAGCCGGGCGTCCTCGACCCACAGCATCTCGCCGGTGGCGATGACGTACTCGGCGGCGCGGTCGTGTTTTGGATAGAGGTCGTCGGCGAAGCGACTGCGCCAGGCGACGCCGTCCTTGACCAGGACGATGGTGCTCTCGGCGCCCTCGACCAGGCCCTTGGCGAAACGGGTGGCGCGGTCGAACACCGCCAGGGACAGGTCCAGGCCGAAGGGCGCGTTGGAGCGCTCGCGGGTGTCGCGGCCTGTCACGGTATCGATTTCCCCCTTTGTCGTTACCGTCAAAAGTGGGGCCGCAGGGTTAACCTTGGGTTATGGCCGGCGCCTCGATGGACTCGTTGGGCCGCAGGCCGCCGGCCAGCAGCGCCGACCAGATGCCCTCGGCGTCTTCGGCGAAGGCGAAAAGGTCCAGATCCTCCGGCGCAATCAGGCCGTACTCGGCCAGCGCCTCGAAGCCGATGACCTTGCGCCAGAAGGCCTCGTCGAACAGCACCACCGGGATCGGCGGGGCCTTGCCGGTCTGGCGCAGGGTGAGGATCTCGAACAGTTCGTCGAAGGTGCCGAAGCCGCCCGGGAAGACCACCAGCGCATTGGCCCGCATGGCCAGGTGCATCTTGCGCATGGCGAAATAGTGGAAGCGGAAGGTCAGCTGCGGCGTCGTGAACGGGTTGGGCAGCTGTTCGAACGGCAGGGTGATGTTGAAGCCGATGGACGGCGCGCCGGCGTCCAGGGCGCCGCGATTGGCCGCCTCCATGATGCCGGGCCCGCCGCCGGTGGCGATGACGTTGTCGCGGAACGGCTGGCCCTCCAGCAGGGCGCCGCCACGTTCGGAGGCCAGGCGGCCGAAGGCGCGGGCCTGGTCATACCAGCGGCGATGATGCGCCGACCCCGCCTCGCCGGTGCGGGCGCTGCCGAACACCACGATGGTCGAGCGCACACCCCAGGCGCGCAGGGCCTCCTCGGCATGGGCGTATTCCAGCTGGAAACGCAGGCCGCGCATGGCGTCGCTGAGCAGGAAGTCCTGGTCGAGGGCGGCCAGGCGGTAGGACGCGGAGTGTATCTGGGGATCGTTGGAGGGCCGGTCGGTCATTTCACCTTCCCGTCCAGGAACGTCAGGAAGGCGGTCCAGTCGGCCGTTGTCACCCCATGGCCGAGCGGCCGGCTCCACCAGACCACGCCATCGGCCGGGCGGAAGTCGTGCAGGTCGGCGGCGCCGAAGCCGGGCGCCCCCAGCAGGCGATAGACCGGGTCGGCCCCCTTGGCCGCCTTGAAAGCCCCGGCCGGGTCGGACCAGGCGTCGGAGTTGCCGGTTCCCAGCAGCACCGGGCGCGGGGCGTTGAGGGCGATCAGCTGATGCTGGTCGATGTCGGCCGGGACGCCCCTGGCAAAACCCGGCGTGAACCAGAAGCCGTAGGAGCCGGTGATCTGGGCGATGGTCTCGCCGGCCACACCCCGGCTCAGGCTGGCCCCGCCGCGGCCGGACTGGTGGGCGATGACGGCGGCGAAGCGCGGATCGAGGGCGCCGGCCAGGAGGGAGGCCTTGCCGTGCCGTGAATGGCCCCAGGCGACGACCTTCGTGGCGTCGAACCGGGGATCGACGCTGAGGACGTCGTAGGCCTTGGAGAACAGGTCGGCCCAGACGGCGATGGCCCCGGCTCGCTTGTCGGCCGGAACACCCGGCTGCAGGGCGGCGAGGGCCGGCGGCGCCAGGACCGGATCGTCCGGCACCACCTCGCCGGGGTAGAAGAGGGCGACGCCATAGCCCCGCTGCGCCAGCGGGTCGAAGTCCGGGCCGCTGATCCGCCGGCCGAGAATGACCGTCAGGACCGGGTCCAGGTTGTGGCTGCGGCACGGGGCCGGCAGGGCGGCGGTCTCTTCGAAGACGCTGGGAGGCCGGCCCTCGATGGCCGAACGGGTCGAGCAGAACAGCTCCATGACGATCAGCGGCGCGTGAGCGGCCCCCTTGGGCGCGCCGACCAGCATGTGGAAGCGACGGCGGTTGGATCCATCGCCCAGCCGCACCGTCCACTGCTCCATGACCATGCCCTCCGTCCCCGGCAGGGTCAGCGGCTCGCGGGCCTCGACAGTGGCGGCGCCGAGATCCGGCGGATGGCCATAGACGGCGTCCAGCAGCGCCTCTCGCAGCAGCGGCGCGCGGCGGGCCCAGCCTTCCGGGCTGGCCACCGGCGGGTCCCCCCGGAAGGCGCCCAGCACCGGCGGCGTGGCGTCGGGCTGGTTGCGCAGGCTGGGCGGCGATGCGCAGGCCGCCAGGGTCAGCAGGAGGCCGGCCAGGATCAGTCCGCGCGCCTTCATCGGGTCATCCTCATCGCAGTCCCGCCAGCCTCTCCCAACTCGGCTGGATCACCTGCCGCGCCAGCATCCTCAGCCGCTCGCTGGCCGCGCTCTGGCGGGCCAGGGAGTCGGGGACGAAGGGACGGCCGGGGGCCTTGGCGTCCATGGTCGAAACCGTCGCCATCGCCGCCCGGTCCCCCTCGCCGAGACCGAGGTTCAGGAAGGCCGGATCCAGCACCGCGCCGGGCAGGTCGGCGTAGGCGATCGGCCGGGCCCCGGCGTTCACCGCCCGGGCGCCGGTCTCGCAGAGGGCTGCCAGCCAGCGGGCGATCTCCTCGGCTGAGGGCATGGGTATCCCGTCCTGTCCCCCGGGCGGCGCGCCGGTCCCGGCCTGGGCGACCAGAACCTGCAGCGGGTCGCGGTGCAGCACCACGAACGGGGTGTCGGGACAGACCTTGCGCAGGCGGGCATGGTCGAACAGGCTGTCGACATCCAGCTTGATGACCAGCCGCCGGCCCGCCGCCGCCCGGCGGTAGGCGCCGAGCATGCCGTTGATCCAGGCCTGCTGCACGACCGGGTCGATGGTTAGCAGGGTGTGGGCGCTGAGCACGGCGGTGAGCGGCTGCGGTTCCGACAGCACCAGGATGTCGCCGACCTGCGATAGCATCCGCGAGGCCAGGGTCGAGCCGCAGCGGCCGATGTGGAAGATCATGCCGTCGACCGGCCGCTCCGGCCCGGGCAGGCGGCCGAGCTCGCCCGGATCGCTGATCACCGGCAGCAGCTGGTTCAGGGGGTGGGTGGCCAGCCAGGCGAAGTCCTGGGCCGCGAACGGGGCGGTGAAGGCCTCGCCCCCGCCGTAGACCCAGTCCAGCCGGCCGCCCTGCGGGGTGATGGCGAAGGTCGAGGGCAGCCATTCGGGTCCCAGGGTGGCGGCCGACACCGGCATGGCGGGGGTCGCCGGTCCGCGCGGGGTCATCGCCGCCAGCACGGCCTCGGTGGTCAGGTCGATCCCAGCGCCGCGTCCGATCTCGGCCACCTTCTCGGCGAAGGCCGGCCGGTCGGAAAGCCCCCAGAGAACGGTGAGCGCCTTGGGGGTGCTCATCAGGGCGGCGCGAAGGGCATTGAGACTCGTGGACATCGCCGCACCATACCGCCAACCCTGACGAACGCCATTGGGGCGAACGCCATCGCTCGGTTCGCCCCCCCCGGCCCGGCCCCTTCCCTAGCGTCGCGCGAAGGCGTAGACGGCGCCCCATGACGACCCCCCAAGCTTCGCCCAAAGCTTCTCTGGGCCTGATCGACTGGGACGCGCTGGACGCCGGCAAGTACCGCGATGAGACCGACACCGTGCGCGACCTGCTGGCCGCCGCGCCGCTCAATCCCGAAGACCGCGCCGCCGTGCGGGCCGAGGCCGAGGCGCTGGTGCGCGGGGCCCGCCGCAGCGTCCGGCGCCAGGGCGTGGTCGAGAACTTCCTGCAGGAGTTTTCACTCTCCACAAAGGAAGGCCTGGCGCTGATGTGTCTGGCCGAGGCGCTGCTGCGCACGCCCGACGAGGAGACCAAGGACCGGCTGATCGCCGAGAAGATCGGCAGCGCCGACTGGGCCAGCCACATGGGCAAGTCCGGCAGCCTGTTCGTCAACGCCTCGACCTGGGGCCTGATGCTGACCGGCAAGCTGGTCGAGGTCGACGACGAAGCCAAGGCCGACCTGCCCAGCTTCATCAAGCGGCTGGCGGGACGGGTCGGCGAGCCGGTGATCCGCGCCGCCGTCGGCCAGGCCATCCGCATCATGGGCGAGCAGTTCGTGCTGGGCCGGACCATCGAGGCGGCTATCGCCCGCGCCAAGGGCGACGGCGACATCTGCAGCTTCGACATGCTGGGCGAAGGGGCCCGCACCGCCGCCGACGCCGAGCGCTACGAGAAGAGCTATGCGGCGGCGATCGCCTCTGTCGGGCGGCTGTCCGGCGGTCAGGGGCCGGAGGCGGGCCACGGCATCTCGGTCAAGCTGTCGGCCCTGTCGCCCCGCTACGAGGCGACGCAGGAGGACCGGGTCTGGAGCGAGCTTTATCCGCGCGTCATGCGGCTGGCGCTGATCGCGGCGAAACACGACCTCAACTTCACCCTCGATGCCGAGGAAGCCGACCGGCTGGTCATATCGCTGAAGCTGCTCGAGCGGCTGGCCGGCGAGCCGGAGCTCGGCGACTGGAAGGGCCTCGGCCTCGCGGTACAGGCTTATCAGAAGCGCTGCCCGCAGGTGATCAAGGCGGTGGCCAAGCTGGCCGAGAAGACCGGCCGGCGGCTGATGGTGCGGCTGGTCAAGGGCGCCTACTGGGACTCGGAGATCAAGCGGGCGCAAGTGAACGGACGGCCGGGCTATCCGGTCTACACCACCAAGAGCGCCACCGACCTCTCCTACCTGGTATGCGCCAGGGCGCTGATCGACGCGGCGCCGCACCTCTACGCCCAGTTCGCGACCCACAACGCCCACAGCCTGGCGGCCGTGCGCCGCATGGCCCGCACCGCCGGGGTGAAGATCGAGTTCCAGCGGCTGCACGGCATGGGCGAGGCGCTCTACAAGGCCGCCGACGACCTCTACGACGGCATCCTGGTGCGGGCCTACGCGCCCGTCGGGGGCCATGAGGACCTGCTGCCCTACCTGGTCCGCCGGCTGCTGGAGAACGGGGCCAACACCAGCTTCGTCCACGCCCTGCTCGACGAGCGGGTGCCGCCGGAGACGGTGGTGGTCGATCCGATCAGCGACGTCGAGGCGGTCGGCCCCGGCCCGCACCGCAAGATCCCGCTGCCGGCCCAGATCTATGGCGACCGGCTGAACAGCGCCGGCATCGACTTCAGCGTGACCGACGAGCGGACGCGGGTGGTCAAGGCCATCGCAGGCCTGAAATCCATCGATGCGGGCAAGGGCGAGGACGTCCTCAACCCCGCCGATCACTCGAAGACCGGCACGGTCGGCGAAGCCACCACTGCCCAGATCGACGCCGCCTTCGCGGCCGCCCGCAAGGCGCAGCGCGGCTGGGACGCGGCCGGCGGCATCGCGCGCGCCAAGGTGCTGCGGGCCATGGGCGACGCGTTGGAGGCCAACCGCGACCACCTGATCGCCATCTGCACCCGTGAGGCCGGCAAGACGCTGAACGACGGCATCGCCGAGGTGCGCGAGGCGGCCGATTTCTGCCGCTACTACGCCCGTCTGGCCGAGACGAAGTTCGGCCCGCCCGAGGTGCTGAAAGGCCCCGTGGGCGAGACCAACACCCTGGAACTGCGCGGACGTGGCGTCTTCGTCTGCATCAGCCCGTGGAACTTCCCGCTGGCCATCTTCACCGGCCAGATCGCCGCCGCGCTTGCCGCCGGCAACGCGGTGATCGCCAAGCCCGCCGAGCAGACGCCGCTGATCGCCGCCGAGGCCGTGCGGCTCTACCACGCGGCCGGTCTCGACAAGGCCCTGCTGGCCCTGACCCCCGGGCGGGGCGAGACGGTCGGCGCGGCCCTGGTCGCCCATCCCGGCTGCGACGGGGTGGCCTTCACCGGCGGCACCGAGACGGCCTGGCGCATCAACCAGACCTTGGCCGCCCGGCGCGGACCGATCGTGCCGTTCATCGCCGAGACCGGGGGGCTGAACGGCATGTTCGTCGACACGACGGCGCAGCGCGAACAGGTCATCGACGACGTCATCCAGTCGGCCTTCGGCTCGGCGGGGCAGCGCTGTTCGGCCCTGCGGCTGCTGTTCCTGCCGAAGGACACCGCCGACCATCTAATCGAGGGGCTGATCGGGGCCATGGACGCCCTGGTCGTGGCCGACCCGGCCGATCCCAGGACCGACATCGGCCCGGTGATCGACGAGGACGCCCGCAAGACCTTGAGCGACCACCTCGAGCGGTTGCAGCGCGAGGCCAAGGTCCTGAAAGTGCTCGACGCCCCGGCGGGCGGCACCTTCTTCGGCCCGGTCCTGGCCGAGATCCCCTCGGCCGACTTTCTTGAGCGGGAGGTGTTCGGGCCGGTGCTGCACATCGTCCGCTACGACCCGGAGAACCTGGCCGCCGTCGCCGCCAGCCTGGCCGACCGCGGCTACGGCCTGACCCTCGGCGTTCATTCGCGCATCGAGGCCTTCGCCGAGGAGGTCAAGGCCCGCGTCCCGGCCGGCAATGTCTACGTCAACCGCTCGATCATCGGCGCGGTGGTCGGGGTGCAGCCGTTCGGCGGCCAGGGCCTGTCGGGCACCGGGCCGAAGGCCGGCGGGCCGGAAGCCCTGTCGCGCTATGCCGTCGAACGGGCGGTGTCGGTTAACATCACGGCCCAGGGCGGCGATCCGGCGTTGCTGAACCTTTAGCGCTATCCTCGCTCTTCACCCTGTCATCCTCCGGCCGCGCAGCGGACCGGGGGACCATGGCGGCTCTGGAAAGACTCTGGGCAGTTTCCACGCGGACAGTCGGGTCCTCCGGTCCGGCTTCGCCGGCCGGAGGTTGCAGTCCCATCGCCCCTTTGTGAGAATGGTCGCTCAAGTTTTGAGACGAGCCCAGAGACATGTCCCTCACCATCGGTGATCCCGCGCCCTGGTTCATGGCGCCGACCGAGGAGAACCCGCAGTTCAACTTCGCCACCCTGGCCGGGCGGTGGGTCGGGCTGGTGTTCGCGCCGGACGGGCCGACGGCGGAGGGGCTGGCGCGGGTGATCAACCTGCAGAAGGACCTGGACGAGAGCCACGCCTGCATCTTCGGGGTGGCGGGGACGCACCTGGGTCACGCGCAGCTGGGGCCGCGGTGGTTCTTCGATCCCTCGGGCGGTCTGGCCAAGATCTACGGGGTGCAGGGGTCCGGCTGGCTGATTCTCGATCCGCAGCTGCGCGTCTTCGACCGCGGCCAGATCGAGGACGTCGGGGCGCTGGTGCGCAGGCTGGCCGATATGCCGGCCCCGGCCAGCCATGCCCAGGTCGAGGTCATCGCCCCGGTGCTGATCCTGCCGCGGGTGTTCGAGCCCGAGTACTGCAGGGAGCTGATCGCCTTCTATCGCCAGGTCGGCGGCACGGAGTCGGGGTTCATGCGGGAGGTCGATGGCAAGACCAGGCTGCTCACCGACCCGCGCCACAAGCAGCGCAAGGACGTGCTGCTGGAGGACGAGGGCATGCAGGCCGTCGTCCGCGAGAAGATCAACCGCCGGCTAATCCCCGAGATTCGCAAGGCTTTTCAGTTCCAGGCGACCCGTATCGAGCGCTATCTTGTGGCCAGTTACGTGGCCGGGGCCGGCTGGTTCCGGCCGCACCGGGACAACACCACCAAGGGCACGGCGCATCGCAAGTTCGCGGTGACCATCAACCTCAACGCCGAGGACTACGAGGGCGGCGAGCTGCGGTTCCCGGAATTCGGCAACCGGGTCTACAAGCCGCCGACCGGCGGGGCGGTGGTCTTTTCCTGTTCGCTGATGCACGAGGCGCGGCCGGTGACCCAAGGTGAGCGGTTTGCCTTTTTGCCGTTCCTGTACGACGAGGCCGGCGCCAAGCTGCGGGAGCAGAACCTGAAGTTCGTCGACCTGCCCGACAGTCCAAAGATCGCGGAAAAGGCGGGGTGAGCCGATGACTGGTCTGACCGTTCGAAAAGTGGCCGGCGCGCTCGGCGCCGAACTGGGCGGCGTCGATCTGTCGCGCGACCTCGACGACGGGACGGTGGCGGCCATCCGCGCGGCCCTGAACACACACCAGGTGATCTTCTTCCGCGACCAGACTCTGACGCCGGAGCAGCAGCTGGCGTTCGGGCGGCGGTTCGGGCCGCTGAACATCCATCCTTACGTGACCGGCATGGCCGCCCATCCCGAAGTGATGGAGATCATCAAGGAGCCGTCCGACAAGACCAACTTCGGCGGCGGCTGGCACAGCGACATGAGCTTCCTGGAGACGCCCTCCATCGGCTCGATCCTCTATGCGGTGGAGACGCCGGACTTCGGCGGCGACACCCTGTTCGCCAGCCAGGCCGCCGCCTACGACGCCCTGTCGGAGGGGCTCAAGCGCACGCTGGAGGGGCTGAACGCGGTGCATTCGGCCGGGCGCGAGTACAGCGCCAAGGGCTCGTCGGCCCAGAAGCGGGCCTCGATGCAGGTGGCCGAGGCCGAGGGGCTGGCCGGGGAGTTCGTGCATCCGGTGGTCAAGGTCCACCCGGAAACCGGCCGCAAGGCGCTCTACGTCAATCCGGCCTTCACGATGAACTTCGAGGGCTGGACGCGGCGCGAGTCGAAGCCCCTGCTCGACTTCCTGTTCGAGCACAGCCGGCAGGAGGCCTTTACCTGCCGGTTCGCCTGGCGCGACGGCTCGGTGGCCTTCTGGGACAACCGCCAGGTCTGGCACTATGCGCTGAACGACTATCCGGGCCAGCGGCGGCACATGCGGCGGGTGACCGTCGACCCGGCCTGACGTCGGCTGCCGGCCATTGCGGCCGAAAGACTCCGTCAATCGCAACGGGGTTAACCCTGCTGGCAATATGACGCGCGACGGCAAGATCGCTTTAGCGTAAAAGACCTCTAAATGGGGACCGGGGGTTAGCGGTCTTCGGGGCCCCGGCCGGATTGAGACACGCGTGAAGTTCTTAGGATCAGACGTCGCCGCCCCCCTGGAAGCGGCGTTCAAGGAATGTCGGCGGCATCTCATGTCGGCGGCCTTCTTCAGCGCGCTCGTCAACCTGCTGTACCTGGCCCCGTCGCTGTACATGCTGCAGGTCTATGACCGGGTTGTGCCGACCCAGGGCGTGCTGACCCTGGTCTACCTGACCTTCATCATCGCCTTTGCGCTGGCTGTCCTGGCGGCGTTGGAGACGGTGCGGTCGCGCCTGCTGGTGCTGGCCGGCATGCGGCTGGACCGCATCCTGTCGGGCGACATCCTCGGCCGGCTGATGGCCCAGTCGCGGCCGATGAACACCGCCCAGGCCATGCGCGAGTTCGACGGCCTGCGGGCGGCGATCTCGGGTCCGGCGGCCCTGGCCTTCATGGACGCGCCCTGGACGCCGATCTACGTCATCGTCGCCTTCATGATCCACCCGGCGCTGGGGACCATGACCATCGTCGCGGGCATCATCCTGTTCGGCTTGGCCCTGCTCAACGAGCGGGCCACCAAGCCGGCGCTGCTGAAGGCGCAGCAGGCCAACGCCGCCGCCTACGCCAGCCAGGAGGGCGCCGCCCAGAACGGCGAGGTCGTCCGGTCGCTGGGCATGCGCCGCGCCGTCATCGCCCGCCACCTGGAAGAGCGCGGCATCGGCCAGAGCCTGCAGGCCGACGCCCAGTTCAAGGGCGGCCGCTTCAGCGCCTTCACCAAGTTCTTCCGCCTGTTCCTGCAGTCGGCGGCCCTGGGCCTCGGCGCCTTCCTGGCCATCAAGGGCGAGATCTCGTCCGGCTCGATCATCGCCGCCTCGATCCTGCTCTCCCGCGCCTTGCAGCCGGTGGAACAGCTGGTCGGCGGCTGGACCCAGGTGATCCAGGCGCGCGGCGCGCTGAACACCCTGAGCGAGCTGTTCAACAAGACCAAGCCCCTCGACGTCGACCGCACCCAGCTGCCGACCCCGATGGGCGCCATCGAACTGGACCGCGTCGTGGTCCGGGCCGCCGGCCGCGACGAGCTGGTGCTCAAGGCGGTGAGCCTGAAGATCGCGCCCGGCGAGAGCCTGGGCATCGTCGGCGCCAGCGGCGCGGGCAAGACCACCCTGGCCCGCGTGATCGCCGGGGCCCTGGCGCCCGACCAGGGCATCGTCCGCATGGACGGCGCCAACTACACAGACTGGGACGCCGACACCCTGGCCGAGCACATCGGCTACCTGCCGCAGGACCCGTCGCTGATGAGCGGCACGGTCAAGGACAACATCAGCCGCTTCGCCGCCTGGCGCGGCATGCCGGTCGACAAGATCGACCAGCTGGCCGTCGACGCCGCCACCAAGGCCGGGGTCCACGACCTGATCCTCAAGCTGCCCAAGGGCTATGACACCCCGCTGGCCCCCGGCGGCCGCGGCCTGTCGGCCGGCCAGGCGCAGCGGGTGGCGCTGGCCCGGGCCCTGTTCGGCGATCCCACCCTGCTGATCCTGGACGAACCCAACTCGGCGCTCGACGCCGAGGGGGAAGCCAGCCTGCTGCGCTCCATCCAGGGCGCCAAGGCGCGCGGCGCGACGGTGCTGATCGTCGCCCACCGCACCGGCATCCTGGCCGGCGTCGACCGCCTGCTGGTCATGCGCGACGGCGCCATCGAGCGGCTCGGCCCGCGCGAGGAGGTGCTGGCCAAGCTGGCCGGCAAACCCGCGCCGCAGCAGCCGGCCAACGTCATCGACATGAAGGGCTGATCGCCATGGCCCTCGACGTCGCCCCGGGCTCCAGCCCGCCCACCGAAACCGTCGCGGCCGTGAAGGTCAGCGACAACCCCCGCCGCGAGATCATGATCGGGGCCGGCATCGCCGCCGCCTTCTTCATCGGCTTCCTCGGCTGGGCGGCGCTGACGCCGCTGGACGCCGGGGCCTATGCCTCGGGCGTGGTGGCCGTCTCCGGCAACCGCCAGGCGGTGCAGCACCGCGACGGCGGCACCGTCACCGCCGTGCATGTGGTCGAGGGCGAGACAGTGACCAAGGGCCAGGTGCTGGTCGAGATCGGGGCCGGCGAAATCCGCGCCAACGAACGCGGCCTGACCGGCCAGGTGCTGACCCTGCTGGCCCAGCGCGCCCGGCTGGTGGCCGAGCGCGACGGCCATTCGTCGATCCTCTATCCGCCCGAGTTCGTGAACCTGTCCCCCGAGGACCGCTTCATCGCCACCGATGTGATGAACCTGCAGCAGCTGCAGTTCCAGGCCCGGGCCCAGTCGATCAGCACCCAGAAGGGCGTGCTCGAGGCGCGTATCCTGCAGCTCAACGAACAGATCGTCGGCTCCGAACGCCAGCTGGTCGCCAACCGCGAGCAGCAGCGGCTGATCGGCGAGGAAACCGCCGGCATGAAGTCGCTGGCCGACCAGGGCTATGCCCCGGTCAACCGCGTCCGGGCCCTGGAACGCAACCAGGCCCAGCTGGTCGGCGAAGAGGGCGCCCTGGTGGCCCAGATCGCCCGCTCGCGCGAGGCCATCGGCGAGGCGCGGCTGCAGTCGCTGTCGCTCGAACGCCAGGTGGTCGAGGAGGTCAGCGGCCAGCTGCGCGACGTGCAGGTCCAGCTCGACGAACTGCAACCCAAGCTTCAGGCCACCCGCGATCAACTGGCCCGCGCCATCGTCCGCGCCCCGGCCAGCGGCAAGGTCGTCGGCCTGACCACCTTTACCGTCGGCGGCGTCGTCTCGCCCGGCCAGGTGCTGATGGAGGTGGTGCCCGGCGACAAGGCCCTGGTCATCCAGGCGATGATCAATCCCAACGACGCCGACGACCTGAAGATCGGCCAGAGCACCCAGATCCGCTTCACCGCCCTGCATGACCGCAGCCTGCCGATCCTGCACGGCGTCCTGACCCGCATCTCGGCCGACAGCTTCACGGACGAGAAGTCGGGCCAGCGGTTCTTCCGCGCCGAGATCTCGGTGCCGGAGGCGGAGATGACCAAGATCCGCAAGGTTCGCGGGACCCGGACCGGCATCGGTCCCGGCCTGCCGGTCGAGGTGGTCGTGCCGCTGCGCAAGCGCAACGCCCTGCAGTACCTGACCGAACCACTGTTCCAGACCTTCTGGCGCACCGGCCGCGAACACTAGTCTTCATCTCCAAGTCTGAGGCGTTGCGTACAGTCGATGCGTCCCGAACTTCACGATCTGCGGCGTGACAAGGTCCTGCGGGCCGCGCACGCCGCCTTCGTCGCCAAGGGTTTCACCCGGACGAAGATGGAGGAAGTGGCCCGCGGCGCGCGCGTGGCCAACGCCACCGTCTATGCCTATTTCGACACCAAGGAGCAGCTGTTCGAGGCCGTCGTCGCCGACGCCCTGGCCAGCTACAACGGCCTGTTCGACGCCGTCGAGCGCACGGCGGGCGTAGATGTCGACAAGGCCTTGCTGGCCTATGGCCGCGTCTATTTCCGCTTCATGGCCGATCCGACCGTGCGCGGCATCTACCGCACGGTCAGCGCCGAGACGGCGCACAAGCCCGAGCTGGGGTTGATGCTTTACCAGAGCGCCCACAAGCTGCTGGGCGGGGTGCTGCAGCGCATGCTGACCCGCTTCAGCGACCGGGGCCTGCTGGCCATCGCCGCTGTTCCGGTGGCGGCGCGGATGTTCGAGGGAATGATCGAGCACGTCACCCTGACCATCTCCATGCTGCAGGGCGACCAGGCGCCGCCGTTGCACGATCCGGAGACCTATGTGCCGGAAGTCGTCCGCGTCTTCCTGGCCGCGCACCCGCCGTCCGAAGAGGCGCGTCCTTAAGAGAATTGGAGCCGCCAATTCTCTGCCCAGGCATTGCGACCGGGCCCCGCGCGTGAAATTCACCATGCCCAATACGGGGAGGGCTCAGCGCCGTCCCCTTGTCCGCTTTGGGGGTTTAGCGCATGCCGGTCCTGGCCGATCTCGAGTCCGAAGTCACGTTCAACGAGGGCGACTCCACAGCCCTGCTCGACAGCAATGTATCCGTCTCCGACTCCGGTCCGGGCTTCAATGGCGGCTCGCTGGTCATCACCGGCTTTGGGCCCGACGACGTTCTCGACTTCCTGTCGGACGGCTTCGGTCCGGGTCAGGTCTCCCTTATTGGCCCGATGCTGTATCATGAAGGTCTGCAGGTCGGCCGCGTGGTGTACACGCCATCCCAGCTGTACATCTTCTTCGAGAGCGACTCCTCGACCGCTACCGCGATCGAGGCGGTCATCGAGCACATCACCTTCTTCAACGGCAGCGATAACCCCGGCGCCGTTCGGACGCTGACCTTCACCCTGACCGACGCCAACGGCGACGTCGCCACCGACGGTGAGGCCCTGTTCCTGCAGTCGGGGCCGAACGATCCCCTGCACAGCCTCAATCTCGGCGGTTCGGCGCATCTCGCGGTCGGCGATATCGACAACGATGGCGACCAGGACATGATCGCCGGGGTCTATGACGACGGCTACCACCTGGTGCGTAACGACGGCTCGGCCGCGGCACCTGACTTCGTGCATGATGACGCGCAATTGTCCCTGACCGGCTCGGTGGGCAACACGGCCGGCATGACGCTGTACGACATCACCGGTGACGGCTTCCTCGACCTGATCGTCGGGCGTTACGGCGGGACCATCCAGACCTTCGCCGGCGACGGGACCTTCGCATTTACCGAGCTCACCGACGCCGCCAATCCGTTCGACGGCATCCAGACCTACAGCTTTGCCGCCCCGGGCCACGACAAGATCGACGAAACCGTCGCCGTCCACATCCGCCAGTCCCGGCGCGGCAAAGCTGTAGGTCTGGATGCCGTCGAACG
>SDZP01000304.1 GCA_004144935.1 Caulobacteraceae bacterium
GTTCGCGCCAGCCGATGGCGAACAGGCAGAAGTCGGCGAAGGTCAGCATGCAGCCGCCGTGCATGAAGCCGCCGCCGTTCATGTGCTTCTGCTCGGCGCGGAAGGCGCAGCGGATCGAGCCGTCGGCCTCTTCCTTGAAGTAGAATGGACCCGACTGGTTCTCGAACGGATCGCTGTTCCAGAACCGCCAACCGGCCCATTCCCCCTCGGTGATCAGGTGGGGTCCGCCGCTGGGTGCTTCGCTGCCGCCGTCCATGTCCGTCCTCGTCTGGTGATCGCCGGTTAGATAGCCGTGGAACCGCCCGGGCGCGATGGGAGAAATGGCGGCTTTCGGAAGACGTCCTTCCTGCTTCGCGGTATGAGGCCCCATGACCTCGCCGATCGAAGACGCCATCCTCTCCCAACTCGCCGACCTGCCGCCCGGCAAGAGCATCGATCCGGCCAACGTGGCCCGGGTCATCCTGCCCGAGCGCTGGCAGCGGGCGCTGGGCCAGGTGCGGTCGACGGCGGTGGGGATGGCGCGCCAGGGGCAGGTGGTCATCCTGCGCCACAACAAGCCGGCCAACCCCGATAGCTTCAAGGGCGTGTATCGGCTTAGGCTGCCGATGGAAGGCGACGTCATACCCACGAGCGCGCCGGATGATGGGGAGGAAGACCAATGATCGTCTATGGGGCGACGCTGTCGCCGTTCGTCCGCAAGACCCTGGCCGCCGCCGCCGAGAAGGGCATCGAGGTCGAAAGCAAGCCGACCCGCTTCGGCCAGCCCGACGCGGAGTTCGAGTCCGCCAGCCCGTTCCGAAAAATCCCGGCTCTGCGGGACGGCGATTTCACCGTCTGCGACTCCAGCGCCATCATCCACTATTTCGAGGCCACCAAGCCCGAGCCGGCCTTGATCCCGGCCGAGGCGAAGGCGCGGGCCAAGGTCATCTGGTTCGAGGAATTCGCCGACACCATCGTGGTCGGCGCGGCCGGGCCGATGTTCTTCAACCGCGTGGTGGCGCCGCTGCTGGGCATGCCCGGCGACGAGGAGGCGGCCAAGAAGGGCGAGAAGGCCATCGAGCCGGTGCTCGACTACCTGGAAGCCCATGTGCCGGCGCCCGGCGGCTATCTGGTCGGCGACAGCCTGACCCTGGCCGACATCGCCGTGGCCAGCCCGTTCGCCAACCTGCGGCACCTGAAGTTCGATCTGTCGCGCTGGCCGAAGACCAGGGCCTGGACCGACGCGATGCTGGAACGGCCTTCGTTCGCCGGCATGGTGGCCAGGGAATCGAAGATGTTTGGCGGCTGAGCGCGTTAGGGCTGGATGAGCCTCGACGCCGTACTTGCCGATATCGCCGCCTGCCGGGCCTGTTCCGGCGACTGGGCGCATGAGCCACGGCCGGTCACCCGGGTGTCGCCGAAGACCCGACTGCTGATCTGTGGACAGGCGCCCGGGCGGCGGGTGCATGAGAGCGGCATTCCCTTCGATGATCCGTCCGGCGAGCGGCTGCGGTCCTGGATGGGCATCGACCGCGAGACCTTCTACGGCCGGCCGGAGATCGGCGTGGCGGCCATGGCCTTCTGCTTTCCCGGGACCAATCCCAAGGGAGGAGACTTCCCGCCGCCGCCCCGCTGCGCCCAGCTGTGGCGGCCGCGGCTGATGGCGGCGCTGCCGCGGATGGAGCTGACTCTGCTGGTCGGCGGGTACGCCCAGGCCTGGGCGCTGGGGGACCGGGCCAAGCGCAACATGACCGAGACCGTGGCGGCCTGGACCGAGTACCTGCCGCACTACCTGCCGATGCCGCATCCCTCCTGGCGCAACACCGCCTGGCTGAGGCGCAACCCGTGGTTCGAGGAGGAAGTGACGCCCTATCTTCGCCATCGGGTCGCTGACATTCTGGCCGGATGAACCGCCGCCTGTTCCTGCTCAGCGCCACCGCCGTGACGGCGCTGGGCGCCTGCGCGCCGATGGCCCTGCAGAGCCCGCTGACGCCGGCCGCCGACTTCGCCGGGCCGAGCCTCGAGGGCGACTGGTTCACCAGCTTCGATGGCGCGCGGCTGGGGGCGACCCTCTGGCCGGCGGTGGGCGAGACCCGGGTCGCGCTCGTCGCCCTGCACGGGATGAACGACTACGCCAACGCCTTCCATCTGGCGGCGCCGGACTGGGCGGCGAGGGGCATCGCCACCTATGCCTTCGACCAGCGGGGCTTCGGACGCTCGGTCGGGCGGGGCATCTGGGCCGGGCGCGAACTGATGAGCGAGGACCTGCGGGTCTTCGTCGACTTAGTGAAGGCCCGGCATCCGGGCGTGCCGGTGGTAGTGGCCGGGGAGAGCATGGGCGGGGCGGTGGCCATCTGCGCCTTCGCCTCCGACCGACCGCCGGCGGCGGATCGGTTGCTGCTGCTGGCCCCGGCGGTGTGGGGCTGGTCCAGCCAGCCGCTGCCGAACAAGACCCTGCTGTGGATCACCGCCCGGGTCACCCCCGGCCAGCCGATCGAGCCGCCCGGCTGGCTGGCCGACGTCATCCACCCCTCGGACAACACCGAGGAAATGATCGCCATGGGCCGCGACCGGCTGATGATCTGGGGCGCGCGGCCGGACACCATCAGCGGCCTGGTCGACCTGATGGAGGCGGCGTGGAGCGAGATCGGGGCGGTGAAGGTCCCGGTCGCCTACCTCTACGGGGCCAACGACGAGGTGATCCCGGAGACGCCCTCGCGGCAGGCGGCCAACCGGCTGAAGCCCGGCGACAAGACCGCCTGGTACGCCAAGGGCTACCACCTGCTGATCCGCGATCACCAGCGCCAGACGGTGATCGAAGACGCCGCCAGCTTCATCCTGACCCCCGAGGCGCCGCTGCCATCCGGCATGCCGCGAATCCCCAGGCCAGGAGTGAAGCCTTCCCGCGTTTGAAGGGTTGTGGGGAGAGGCCTTGCGGCGTAGACCCCGCTCCGCGCATCGCTCTTCCCCCAATTGCGAAGTTTCCGGCATGACCCTGTTCGATTCCCAGTCCTTTGAAGGCCATGAAGGCGTCCACGCCTTCGCCGATCCGGCCTCGGGTCTGAAGACCATCATCGCGGTGCATTCGACCACGCTTGGCCCCGCCGCCGGCGGCTGCCGGATGTGGCCGTACGAGAGCGCCGAGGCCGCGCTGGAGGACGCCCTGAAGCTGTCGCGGGCGATGTCGTACAAGAACGCCATGGCCGGGCTGGAGCTGGGCGGCGGCAAGTCGGTGATCATCGGCGATGCGCGCAAGGACAAGACTCCGCAGCTGTTTCAGGCCTTCGGCCGCGCCGTCGAGCGGGTCGGCGGCCGTTACTGGACGGCCGAGGACGTCGGCGTCTCGCCGGCCGACCTCGAGGAGGCCCGCAAGGAGACCCGCTACGTGGCCGGCCTTGAAGGCCACAAGGCGGCCTCCGGCGATCCCAGCCCGGTCACTGCCGAGGGTGTGTTCCGGGGCGTTCGGCTCTGCGTCGAGCGCGCCTACGGCCGGGACCTGAACGGCGTCACCGTCGCCATCCAGGGCGTCGGCCATGTCGGCGCCTACCTGGCCGACAAGCTGCACGCGGCGGGCGCCAGGCTGATCATCACCGACGTCAACCAGTCCTCGCTCGACGCGGTGGCGGCCCGCACGGGCGCGCAGGTGGTGGCTCCGGACGCCATCTTCGACGTCGACGCCGAGGTCTTCGCCCCCTGCGCCCTGGGCGGCGCGATCAGTTTCGGCACGCTTGGCCGGCTGAAGGGCCGGGTCGTGGCGGGCGGGGCCAACAACCAGCTGGCCTCGCCCGAGGTGGGCCAGGCCCTGTTCGAGAAGGGCCTGCTGTACGCCCCCGACTACGTCATCAACGGCGGCGGGATCATCAATGTGGCGGCCGAGATCCGCGGGCTGGAGTCCGACAGCACCTTTGACCAGGCCTGGGTGGACGCCAAGCTGGACCGGCTGGCGCTGACGCTCGGCGAGGTCCTGGACCGGGCGGTGGCCGAGGGGCGGCCGACGGACGCAGTGGCGACCGAGATGGCGCAGGAGCGGATCGCGGCCGGGCGGGGTTAGCGCCGCAGGGTATCGAAGCGGTCGGCGATTATACCAAGATTGACGACTGTCGAGCGACTGATTGCCGGTAAACTTTTGAAAAGACGTAATAATAGTGTCGGGTTCAGGTCGTGAAAACCTGATGGTTGGCCCCTAAAACAGTAGCGCCAGCGTTGAGGTTTTGTGGGGGTGAGGTTGTGGTTTGTGCACAAACCCATCCGGCGCCGACGGCCGTTCAGAGCACGGTGGAAAGAGCCGGGTCGAGGCGGACGCGGAGCCGGTCGCCGACTCGCGGGGCCGTCAGGCTGGGGAAGCGGGCGGCGGCGATGGTGTCGCCGGCGCCCAGTC
>SDZP01000305.1 GCA_004144935.1 Caulobacteraceae bacterium
ATCCCAAGGCGCTGACCGAGCTGATCCCCGACTGGAAGGAACAGGGCGCGCCGCTTGAGACGCCGGTCACCCAGGACAAGTTCCTGATCCTCGGCCCGCAGGGCGAGCTGGACCTGCCGATGTTCGCCATGCCGCCGTTCATGCACAACGACGGCTGCTACATCGCCTCGCTCGGCAACGTCTGCCGCTGGCTGGCGACCCAGGCCGAAAACCTCGGCGTCGAGATCTATCCGGGCTTCGCCGCCAGCGACCTGGTCTATCGCGAGGATGGCTCGGTGAAGGGCGTCATCGTCGGCGTGGTCGGCGTCGGCAAGGACGGTCAGAAGAAGGGCTCCTACGAGCCGGGCATGGAGCTGCACGGCAAGTACGTCTTCTTCGCCGAGGGCGTGCGCGGCTCCCTCTCCAAGATCCTGATCAACAAATTCGACCTGCAGAAGGGCAAGAGCCCGCAGAAGTACGGCATCGGCATCAAGGAACTGTGGCAGGTGCCGGCCGCCAACCACCGACCGGGCCTGGCCCAGCACACCACCGGCTGGCCGCTGGACAACAGCACCGGCGGCGGCAGCTTCATGTACCACTTCGGGGACGACTACGTGGCCATCGGCTACGTCGTGCACCTCAACTACGCCAACCCCTGGATCTCGCCCTTCGACGAGTTCCAGCGCTTCAAGCATCACCCGTCGGTCAAGCCCTACCTGGAGGGCGGCAAGCGCATCGCCTACGGGGCCCGGGCCATCACCGAGGGCGGCTACCAGTCGGTGCCGAAGCTGACCTTCCCGGGCGGCGTGCTGATCGGCTGCTCGGCCGGCTTCGTCAACGTGCCGCGCATCAAGGGCAGCCATAACGCCATGAAGACCGGCATGCTGGCCGCCGAGGAGGCCTTCAAGGCCCTGCAGGCCGGCCGCGAGGCCGATGAGCTGGTCGAATACCAGGCCGCCTACGAAGGCAGCTGGGTGGCCAAGGAACTCAAGGTCGTGCGCAACGCCAAGCCGCTACTGGGCAAGCTCGGCACCTTCCTGGGCGGCGCGGCCGGCATGTTCGACATGTGGTGCGCCCATCTGCTGGGCGGCTTCTCCTTCTTCGGCACCATGGCCCACACCAAGACCGACGCCGCCTCGACCGGCCTGGCCAAGGACTACAAGCAGAAGGTCTATCCAAAGCCCGACGGGGTGATCAGCTTCGACAAGCTGTCATCGGTCTTTCTGTCGGCCACCAATCACGAGGAAGACCAGCCGGCCCACCTGAAGCTGAAGGACCCCTCGGTGCCGATCAGCGTCAACCTGCCCAAGTACGGCGAGCCGGCCCGGCTCTATTGCCCGGCCGGGGTCTATGAGGTGCTGTACGACGAGGCGGGGAACAACCCGAAGTTCCAGATCAACGCCCAGAACTGCGTCCACTGCAAAACCTGCGACATCAAGGACCCGTCGCAGAACATCGTCTGGACCACGCCCGAAGGCGGCGGCGGCCCGAACTACCCGAACATGTGAGTCTTCATCCTCCCCCGTTCACGGGGGAGAGGGACCGCGCGTAGCGTGGTGGAGGGGGCGAGGCTCGCGCCGGCCTTCCCGATCAAGCGTGGATTCGCCTTGGACCGCCCGCGCACGGCCTTCGCCCCATCCACCACCGTCTGCGGCGGCGGTCCCCCTTCCCCGTAAACGGGGAAGGATGGCGAAGCGCCTTGCTCCCGCCACCGATTGGGGCAAGTTAGGTTCCATGAAGCGCCTTGCCCTTGCCTCCGTCGCGTCCTGCGCCCTGCTCCTCACCGCCTGCGCCAGCACCGGCGGTCCCAGCGCCGAGGACGCCGGCCTGCGTCCCGCCCAGAACGGCTTCGATGCCGAGGGCCAGTCCGGCTACGGCCAGTTCCTCGCCGGCCAGAAGGCCCAGGCCGACGGCCAGAACGACGAGGCCGCCGGCTATTTCGCCCGCGCCGTGTCGCTGGGCGCCGAGTCCGAGACGCTCAAGCAGCGGGTCTTCCAGGCCGCCCTGTTCTCCGGCGACGTCACCCGGGCGGCGGCCACCGCCCCGGCCGACAGCGAGGCCTCGGTCATGGTCGTGCGGCTGGGCCTGCTGACCCGCGCCGTCGAGGCGCTGGCCACCAACGACGCCGCCACCGCCAAGACCATCATGGTCGACCAGACCGTCGGCTTTCCGCACCGCCAGGCCTCGGTGCTGCTGACCCCCTGGGCTGCGGCCGCGGCCGGCGAACAGGAGGCGGCCCTGACCCGGCCGACCCTGCGCGGCGACCGCCTGGTCGAGGTGTTCGGCATGCTCAGCCAGGCCCAGCTGTTCGAGCGCTTCAACCGCTTCGAGGAGTCGGAAGCCAACTACAAGATCCTGATGGGCTTCGGTGAGGCCTCCGCCATCTTCGCCCCCGACTACGGGGCCTTCCTGGAGCGCCGCAAGCGCGGCCCCGAGGCCGTCGCCGTCTATGACACCGCCCTGCAGGCTCGCCCCGGCGATCCGCTGCTGGTCGCCGCCCGCGAGCGCGCCCTCAAGCGCCGCAAGCCCCCGGCCATGCCGACCATCCGCGAGGGCGCCGCCCGCGCCCTGCTGATCCCGGCCTCCGCCATGCTGGCCGAGAAGCAGTATCCGCTGGCCCTGGCCTACCTGCGCCTGTCTGCCCGCCTCGACCCGAATTGCGAGGAGCTGCTGGTCGAGCTGGGCGACGTCTACGCCGGCCTCGGCGACGAGGAAAACGCCCGCTCCGCCTATGCCCAGGTCAAGGCCGGCAGCCGGGAATATCCCTCGGCCCGCTCGCGCCTGGCCTGGTCGCTGCAGGCGGCCGGCGACAAGGACAAGGCGCTGAAGATGGCGGCCGACGGCGCCGCCGGCGGCCAGCGCGACGCGCTCCTGACCTACGCCGACCTGCTGCGCGCCAACGAGCGCTTCCCGGAGTCGGTCGAGACCATCACCCGCGTCATCGTCATGGACGGCGACAAGGCCGACTGGCGCTTGTTCTACATGCGCGCCGTGGCCCGCGACCGGGCGGGCGACTGGACCGGCGCCGAGGCCGACCTCAAGAAGGCGCTGGAGCTGCAGCCGGACGATCCCGAACTGCTCAACTACCTGGGCTACGCCTGGATCGACCGTGGCCAGAACCTCGGCCCGGCCATGGAGATGGTCCAGAAGGCGGTCGCCGCCAATCCGCGCAGCGGGGCGATGATCGACAGCCTGGGCTGGGCCTACTTCCGCATGGGCGACTACCGCAACGCCGTCGAATACCTCGAACGGGCGGTGACGCTCGAGCCGGCCGACCCCGACATCAACGACCACCTGGGCGACGCCTACTGGCAGGTCGGCCGCCAGATCGAGGCCCGCTTCCAGTGGACCCGGGTGCTGCAGCTGAAGCCCGACGCCGCCATCCAGGCCCGCGCCGAGGGCAAGCTGAAGGACGGCCTGCAGGGGGTCAAACCGGTCGTGGCCGAGCGATAAGCCCGGATGTCGCTCAGCCGGTTCGCGCCCGCCAAGATCAACCTCTACCTCCATGTCGGAGCCCTGCAGGCGGACGGCTTCCATCCGGTCAGCAGCCTGATGGCCTTCGCCGACGTCGGCGACCGGGTGGCGGTGCAGCCGGCCGAGGCGCTTGACTTCGAGGTCACCGGCCCGTTCGCGAACGGCCTGGCCATGGAGCCCAACAACCTGGTCCTGCGGGCCGCCTGGGCCCTGACCAAGGCGGCGGGCCGGCCCCTGCCGCCGTTCCGCCTGATCCTCGACAAGCAGCTGCCCATCGCCGCCGGCCTGGGCGGCGGCTCCTCCGACGCCGGGGCCACCCTGAGGCTGCTGCGACAGGCCCTGGACCTGCCGATGCAGGACGAGGCGCTGAACGCCATCGCCGCGGAACTGGGCGCCGACGGCGTCGCCTGCCTCTGGGCCGAGACGGTGATCGGAGAGGGCAGGGGGGACAAGCTGGTCGTCGCCCCCGGCATGCCCGTGCTGGACGCCGTGCTGGTCAACCCGCGCGTCGCCTCGCCGACCGGAGCCGTCTACCGCGCCTATGACGAGGCCGGGGCGCCGGGCGACGCGGTGCGTCCCTGGCTGCCCGAGACCTTCGAGGATGTGGTCGAGGTCGCCGCCGTCCTGGCCACCTGCCGCAACGACCTGGAGGCCCCCGCCGTCGCCCTGACCCCCGCCATCGGCGAGGTGCTGGAGACCCTGCGGGGCGAGCCGGAAACCCTTCTGGCCCGGATGAGCGGCTTTGGCGCCACCTGCTTCGCCCTCTGCGCGGGCGACATCGAGGCCGAGGGCCTGGCCGAACGCCTGGAAAGCATGCGACCCGACTGGTGGGTCAAGCGCTGCCGGCTGGGTTCATGACCTAATACCTCCCCCTCTGGGGGAGGTATTAGGTCATGAA
>SDZP01000306.1 GCA_004144935.1 Caulobacteraceae bacterium
TCCCCGACCTCGCCGATCGGCAGTTCGCGGTCGCCCTCGACGGTCATGATCTTCAGGTCGGTGACGGCCACGGCCGGGCCGCAGCTGGTCGGGCGGTGCTCATAGTCCTCGGCCCCGTGCTGGGTGGCCGTGGCCGTCACGGACCTGAAGATCATGAGCGTCGAGGGCGACCGCGAGCTGCCGATCGGCGAGGTGGGCGAGCTGTGGTGCAAGGGCCCGCAGGTGGTGAAGGGCTACTGGAACAAGCCGGAAGCCACGGCCCAGACCTTCGTCGACGGCTGGGTGAAGACCGGCGACCTGGCGCGGCTGGATGAGGAAGGCTTCTGCTACATCATCGACCGGGCCAAGGACATGCTGATCCGGGGCGGCGAGAACATCTACTGCATCGAGGTCGAGAACGTTCTCTACGACCACCCGGCGGTGATGGACGCGGCCCTGGTCGGCATCCCGCACAAGCAGCTGGGCGAGGAGCCGGCCGCCGTGGTCACCCTCAAGCCGGGCTCGCACGCCAGCGAACAGGAACTGCGCGCCTTCGTCGCCGACCGCCTGGCCGCCTTCAAGGTGCCGGTCCGCATCGCCTTCTGGCACGAGACCCTGCCGCGCAACGCCAATGGCAAGATCATGAAGCCCGAGGTGAAGAAGATCCTCGAGGCGATGAGCTGACGGGCTGGACCAACGCGCAATCTCGCCCCTAATCTGAGGGGCGAGGAGACGTCCCATGGTCCAGTCCAGCGCCGCCACCGTCGATGCCTTCATGCAGGAGGTCGGGCCGGACCGACTGCCCTACATCCAGGGCCTGCGGGACGCCTGCCTGAAAGTCCTGACCGGCTGGGAAGAGCGGATGGAGTATGGCATGCCGGCCTATGGTCCGCCGGGCGAGCGCGACGTCGGGGTGGCGTTCAACAACCAGCTTCGCCACGTCGCCTTCTATGCCGGCCAGACGGCCATCGACAAGTTCCAGGCCGAGCTGGCCGTGCCGGGCATCGACTGCGGCAAGGGCTGCGTCCGGTACAAGAACCCCCGGAAAATGGACTTCGCGGTGATCGAAGCGATGCTGCGGGATATCCACGCCCGTCGCGAGGCTATGTGCTGATCAGCTCCCCAGATCGACCTGATATCGCGTGATCTCGCTGGCAAGCTTCAGCACCGCATCGTGTGCGCCTCGCAGGATCGCCTCCCCGGCGGCGGTGGCGAAGGCGCTCTCCGGCGCGATCAGTCCGGTCTCCCGACGCTGCAGCAGACCCTCTGCTTCCAGGCGCAGGACATGCCTCCGGACGGTCTCGGGCGGCAGGCGCAGGGACAGGGCCGTGGCGTGGGCGGAGATAGGTGTCTTGGCGTCGTCGGACGGCAGGTCGATCAGCGACCCGTTGCGATCGTTGGCCTGGACGACGGCCGCGAAGATCAGGCCATACAGATAGCCCGGCGAATGGCTGGCGTTCCAGGCGGACATCCAGTCGCTGAGGAAGACCCCGAGCAGGCGCAGCACCAGGCGATAGCGGACGTCGCGGCCGAAAAGCGGGCCGTCCGCGGGCGGGGCCGGGACGATGCCGGCGGCCTGCAGCCGGCGCAGCAGCAGGATCATGTTCTGGTAGGTGGGGTCGGTCGCCGCCAGGGCCTGGGCGTGGACCAGCTCGCGACCAGGGACGATGTAGCCGGCCCGGCCCATGTCGATCAGGCTGTCGGTCTCGACCAGCCGCAGGACGTAGCGGCGGGCGGTGACGCGCGGCATCGCCATGGCCCGGGCGGCCTGCGAGATGGTGACCGGCCGGCGCTCGCTGTCGGGCGGCGGCTGCAGTCCGCCGTAACGCAGGTTCAGCTGCGGGTCCTCGAGCAGGTGGCTGACGTTGAGCCGCAGGATGGTGTTCAGCACCAGGGCGCGGAGGTGGTCGCCCTCGAACAGCTCTCCGACCAGCTCCGCCCAGCGAAGCACGTAGTCGCTGGTCAGGCGGAAGCTGGCGCGCAGGGCCGGGGTCGTCTTTCGTGGCATGACCGCCTGTTACGACTCTGCTGACATCGGTCGGCGACTGGCCAGGACCATGGCCGACTCGAGGCGACCCGAGCGTTCATTTTGAGGAATGAGCGGCCGGCCGACAACCTCGAACTGGCGGCCTGAAAAATCAGATCACGCTGTTCATTTTGGGGAACGGCAGGCTGGCGCGGCCGGCTACGGCGGGTCCTTATCCCCCGGCGCGGGGGGAAATCGCGTTGCGGGGCCGTCTCGGGGGAGGCGGCCCCGACTCGGTCAGGCGCTGACCGGCGGCTTGCGGCCGGCCCAGGGGCGCGCCGCCTCCAGCTGGTAGGCCAGTTCGAACAGCAGCCGCTCCTGGCCCCGGCGGGCGCAGATCTGGCTGCCGATCGGCAGCCCTTCGGCGGTCCAGTGCAGCGGCACACTCATCGAGGGCGCGCCGGCGACATTGTGCAGCGGGGTGTAGCCGACATAGTCGGTCAGGCGGGCGGCCAACTCCTGGAAAGGCACATCGCCGCTGACGAAGCCGAGCGGCACAGGCGGGTTGGTCAGCACCGGCATCAGCACGACATCATACCGGGCGAACCAAGCGTCATAGGCCGCGGCGTCGGCGGTCAGCCGGCCGATGACCTGTTCCAGCGCGCCCGCGGGCAGGGTGGCGATCAACTGGGCCATGCCCAGGCTGAAGGGCTCAAGCATGGTGGTGTCGGGGGTCTTGCCGGTGGCCTGGGCGACGGCCTGGACCAGCTGGGCGGCGCCGGAGGACCACAGGGTGAGGAAGTCCTGGCCGAACTGGGCGCTGTCGACCGGCCAGTCGGTGGGCTCGACGGCGTGGCCCAGGCTCTCGAGCAGTTTGGCCGTTCCGTCGACAGCGGCGCGCACCTCGGCGCCCGGATCCTTGCCGTTGCCGCTCTTGTAGAGCAGCCCGACCTTCAGCTTCCGGCGCAGCGGCTCGGTCACCAGGCCGACGGCGGGCAGGGAGCCGTTGGGGCGTTCGGTGGCGGCGAACAGGGCGGCTGAGTCGCGCACGCTGCGGGCGACCGCGTGGTTGACGCTGATGTCGACGACCTTGTCCTGCGCGGTGGGGTCGATCATCCGGCCGCGCGAGGGCTTGAGGCCGAACAGGCCGCAACAGGAGGCGGGAATGCGGATCGAGCCGCCGCCGTCGCTGGCGTGGGCGATGGGAATGACGCCGCTGGCCACCGCCACGGCCGCGCCGCCGGAGGAGCCGCCGCTGCTGCGGCTGGTGTCCCAGGGATTGCGGGTCGGGTTGTAGCCGATCGGCTCGGTGGTGGGCAGGAAGCCGTATTCCGGACTGGCCGATTTGCCGAAGAAGATCAGGCCGGCGCGCTCGAAGGCGTCGATGTAGACGTCCTGTTTCGTGGCTGGCGGATGACCCAGCGTCCAGCGCGATCCCGAGCGGGTGGGCATGCCGACATAGTCGTCGAGGTCCTTGACCAGGAAGGGCACGCCCGCAAACGGGCCCGTCTGGCCGCCCCGTCTGGCCTTGTCGAGGGCGCGGTCGAAGTCGGAATTGACGATGAAGCCCAGCTTCGGCTGCAGCGCCTCCGCCTTGCGGATGGTGGCCTCCATCAGCTCGCCGGCGCTCATTTCGCCCTTGCGGATGCGGCCGGCCAGTTCGGTGGCGTCCGGGGTCCATGACGCGGATGGGGCGTTCGGCGCGACGGCCGTGCCGCTGGCGCAGCCGGCGAGTCCCCCTGCGGCGAGGGTGGTCGCGCCGGCGGAAGCGGCCAGCAGGCCGCGGCGGGTCAGTTTGGTCATGGTCCAGGCCCCTGTGTTTCCCGATGGGCGCGTCTTGTCGCGCGCCTCGGGCAGGAGAGTGACCCGGCAGGAACGCGGCGACAAGGCGCGGCAGCCTGCCTATTTCGCGGTCTTGAAGTGTTCCTCCAGAAAGGCCGCCTTGGCGCGGTTGAAATGGACGATGTTGCCGAGATTGCTCATCTGGTGGCCCTCGTCGGGGTAGCGCATGTAGACGACCTTGCCCCCGGCCTTGCGGATGGCGGTGACATACTGGTCCTGCTCGACCACACCGTTGCGAGGATCGTTGGCGCCGACCTGGATCAGCAGCGGATCTCGGATTTTGGCGGCGTTGTTCATCGGCGAGATCGAGGCCAGGAAGGCGCGGTCCGCGGGGTCGGTGATGTCGCCGTACTCGCCACGATCGGAGGCCTTCAGCGAGGGCGCGGCCTCTTCCAGATTCTTCACCCAGTCGGCGACGCCGACCTCGCTGACGCCGGCCACGAAGACGCCGGGATAGGCGCCGATCACGGCGTTGGTCAGGTATCCGCCGTAGGAGCCGCCGCCGACCGCCACCCGCGCGCCATCCAGTCCGGGTTGGGT
>SDZP01000307.1 GCA_004144935.1 Caulobacteraceae bacterium
CCTATGTTCCCCCGCCCGCGCCGGCCTACACCGCGCCGCGCGAGGACAGCGACCTGATAAGTTCGGCCGCCGCCACGGCGACCGCCAGCGCCTTTGGTCGCCTGGAGGCCGCCCTGTCGATGCCGGCCCCCGGCCGCAGCCTCGACGATGTTGTCCGCGAACTGCTCAAGCCGCTGCTCAAGCAGTGGCTGGACGACAACCTGCCCCGGATCGCCGAAACGGCGGTCACCGAGGCGGTCGAGAAGCTGCAGCGCGGCCGAGTATAAAGTTCTCCTTCTCCCGCTCGTCGGGAGAAGGTGGCCCGCGCACGCGGGTCAGATGAGGGCAGCACCGGCGTCGCCGGTCTGCCCTTTATCGCGTCTGGCGCTTGCCAGCTTCGCCCACACAATCGATAGACACCGCCATGCTTGAGAAGACCTTCGACCCGAAAACCGTCGAGCCCCGCCTGTACGCCGCCTGGGAAGCCTCGGGCGCCTTCGCGCCGACCGACAACCCGGACGCCGAGCCGTTCAGCATCGTCATCCCGCCGCCGAACGTCACCGGCAGCCTGCACATCGGCCATGCGCTGAACAACACGCTGCAGGATGTGCTGATCCGTTTCGAGCGCATGCGCGGCAAGGCCGCCCTGTGGCTGCCCGGGACCGACCACGCCGGCATCGCCACCCAGATGGTCGTCGAGCGCCAGCTGGCCGAGGCGGGCAACATGAGCCGCCGCGACATGGGCCGAGACGCCTTCGTCGACAAGGTCTGGGAATGGAAGGCCGAGAGCGGCGGCACGATCGTCAACCAGCTGCGCCGGCTGGGCGCCAGCTGCGACTGGTCGCGCGAACGCTTCACCCTGGACCCGGTCCTGTCGGCGGCGGTTCGCAAGGTCTTTGTCCAGCTGCACAAGCAGGGGCTGATCTATCGCGACAAGCGGCTGGTCAACTGGGACCCGCATTTCCAGACCGCCATCTCCGACCTTGAGGTCGAGCAGAAGGAGGTCGATGGCGCCTACTGGCACTTCGCCTATCCGCTGGAAGACGGATCGGGCGAGATCGTCGTTGCAACGACACGGCCGGAGACCATGCTGGGCGACACCGCCGTCGCGGTCAGCCCCGACGACGAGCGCTACAGGCACCTGATCGGCAAGTGCGTCCGCCTGCCCATTGTCGGCCGGCCCATTCCGATCATCGCAGACGAATACGCCGATCCGGAGAAGGGCTCGGGGGCGGTCAAGATCACCCCGGCTCACGATTTCAACGATTTCCAGGTCGGCAAGCGCCACAACCTGCCGTCCATCTCGATCATGGACGCCTACGGCAAGATCAACGAGAACGCGCCGGCCGAGTACCGGGGCCTGGACCGCTTCGTCGCCCGCAAGAAGGTCGTCCAGCAGTTCGAGGAACTGGGCCTGCTTCGCGAGATCGAGAAGGTCAAACACCAGGTTCCGCACGGCGACCGCTCCGGGGTCGTCATCGAGCCCTACCTGACCGACCAGTGGTACGTCGACGCCGAGACCCTGGCGAAGCCTGCGATCAAGGCGGTCGAGGAAGGCAAGATGGTCTTCTCGCCGAAGAACTGGGAGAAGACCTACTTCGAGTGGATGCGCAACATCCAGCCGTGGTGCATTTCGCGCCAGCTGTGGTGGGGCCATCGCATTCCGGCCTGGTACGGCCCGGACGGCAAGATTTTCGTCGAGGAGACGGAAGCGGCGGCCCAGGCCAAGGCGACCGAGCACTATGGGCAGGCGACGGTGCTGCGCCAGGACGAGGACGTTCTGGACACCTGGTTCTCGTCCGGCCTCTGGCCCTTCTCGACCCTGGGCTGGCCGGAGGCGACCGAGGACCTCAAGCGGTTCTACCCGACTCACACCCTGGTCACCGGCTTCGACATCATCTTCTTCTGGGTCGCCCGGATGATGATGATGGGCCTGCACTTCACCGGCGAGGTCCCGTTCCACCGCGTGGTCATCAATGCCCTCGTCCTCGACGAGAAGGGGCAGAAGATGTCGAAGGCCAAGCGTAACGTCATCGATCCGCTCGTGCTGATCGACAAGTATGGCTGCGACGCCATGCGCTTCACCCTGACGGCCATGTCGGGTCAGGCTCGGAACATCAAGCTGTCCGAGCAACGCATTGAAGGGTATCGCAACTTCGGCACCAAGCTGTGGAATGCGACCCGCTTTTGCCAGATGAACGGCTGCTACCGGGTCGAGGGTTTCGACCCGGCGACCGTGAGCGAGACCTTGAGCAAATGGATCCGGGCCGAGACGGCGAAGACCGCCGCAGAGGTGACCACGGCGCTGGAGGCTGCGGCCTATGACGAGGCGGCGGGCGCGCTCTACCGTTTCGTCTGGAACGTCTTCTGCGACTGGTACGTGGAGCTCTCCAAGCCGATCCTCAATGGCGAGGACGCGGCCGCCAAGGCGGAGGTTCAGGCGATGACCGCCTGGGTGCTCGACCAGTGCCTGATCCTGCTGCACCCGGTGATGCCGTTCATCACCGAGGAGCTGTGGGCGCAGACCGCCGAGGGCGGTCCGGCCCGCGACGGCTTCCTGATGTCGACGTCCTGGCCGGCCTATCCGGACAGCTTCGCCGACGCCGCCGCCGAGGCGGAGATCGATTGGGTCATCGGCCTGATCACCGAGGTCCGCTCGCTGCGGGCCGAGATGAACGTGCCGCCGGGCGCCCGCCTGCCGCTGACGCTGTCGGGCGCGGGACCGGACAGCCTCGACCGGCTGGGGCGCCACCGCGACCTGATCCTCAGCCTTGGCCGCCTGCAGAGCGCCCAGCCCGGCGAGGCGCCGGCCGGCTCGGTGCCGTTCGTGATCGGCGAGGCGACCGGGGCGCTGGCGATTGCCGAGTTCATCGATCTGGCGGCCGAGAAGACGCGGCTGGTCAAGGAGATCGCCGGACATGATGCCGACATCGAGCGGGTCAACCGCAAGCTCGGCAACCCCGACTTCCTGGCCAAGGCCAAGGAAGAGGTGATCGAGGAGAACCGCGGCAAGCTGGCCGACGCCGAGGCCGCCAAGGCCAAGCTGGCGGCGGCGCTGACCAGGCTTGAAGGCGTCAGCTAGGCTTCACGATGGCCAGCACCCGGCGGACGAGCTCGACCAGGGCCGCCCGCCGGAAGCCGGCCAGCAGGATCACGGCGAAAGCCAGGTTCGTGCAGGCGGCGGCGAACAGGCCGCCGCCGTCGCCGTTGGGATCGATGCCCAAAGGCGTGAACAGGTGGAAGCTGACCGCGCCGGTCATCACCAGCAGGCCGGCCAGAGCGCCGCCCGCCTGCAGGTGTTTGAAGCGCGGATGCAGGCCCAGGATCAGCAGTCCGGCGGCCAGCAGTTCGATGCTGCCGATGACATACTGGCTGAACAGGCCCGTGTGGCCGAACAGACCCGGCGCGCCGATCGCCCCCGCCCAGCCATCCAGACGGCCGAAGATCACCTGGGTCTTGGGATGGTCGGTGAACTTGTAGCGCAGGCTGTCGAGGAAGATCACGGCCATGAACAGCGCCATGGCGTCGGGGAGGTATTTCCAGATCCGTCTCACTTGATCACCTTCGGCCAGTTGGCGTCGCCCTTGGCGATGTAGCCGGGGATGTCCTTGACCCATTTGCCCTGAATCTCGGCGTTGTAGTTCAGATAGAGCTTGCCGCCGACGATCCGCCACTGGGTCGGGTCGCCCTTGGCCGTGTAGTTGTTGGCCACCGCCCAGGCGCAATAGCCGCCGTATTGCGGGGCGTAGGCTGTCGGTCTGGCCTTGAACTTCGCGAGGTTGGCGGCCGTGCTGAACTTCCAGGTCGCGCCGTTCCAGTCGGTCTGGAAGCTGTCGAGGCCGCGGACCGGCTTTCCTTGCGTGAAATAGGCGACGGTGTCGTAGCCGCCTACCGCGATGTTGCTGAGGGCGGGGGTGTAGACGGCCGGCTTGGCGGCGGCGGCGAGGCCAGGGGCCATCAGCGGTCCTGTCAGGGCAAGGGCGGCGAGCGCCAGGGCGATCGGTTTCATGGGGGCTCCTTCAGGCGACCTGGGCATCGTTGGCGAAGGGGGGATCCAACGGTGTCTCGGCCAGGTGGTTGACGTAGTTGCTCATCGTCTTCAGCCCGACCGCCAGCACCACATCCAGCGCCTGGGCGCGGGTGAAGCCGGCGGCGACGAAGGCGGCGATCTCGGCATCGGAGAGGAAGCCGCGCTCGCGCACCATCCGCACGGTGAAGGCGCGAAGCGCTTCCAGGCGGGGATCGGGCAGGGGGCGGCGGTCGCGGATCGAGCGGATGTCTGCTTCGGGCAGGGAGGCGGCGCGGGCGCGATAGGCGTGGGCCGGGGTGCAGTAGTG
>SDZP01000308.1 GCA_004144935.1 Caulobacteraceae bacterium
CGCCCCCTGCAACCTGACCAAGGGCGGCCGCACGCCGCGCGAGGCCCATATGCACCCGCATCGCGCCCCGCGCCGGCCTACGATCCCACCCTCCGGACAGCGATCCCGGCCTGCCGACCGAGCCCGGGCCCGCGCCGGCCGTCGACCCGACGCCCCCGCCGATCGTTTCCTAGGCCTCGTCTTTCGGCGCGGCCCCGGCCATGTGCTTCCAGACGTGACGCAGGGCCTTGAGCTGCTTGGCGGTGGTGTCGCGCAGATCATGGCGCTCCAGCAGCTCGAGCCCGACCTTGTTGCCGCGCCGCCAGACCACCCGGGCGTCCCAGGCGAGGCCTTCGCGGACCTGCAGCAGATGCAGCTCGCTGGGGATCAGGTGCGGCGACGGCGTCTCCACCAGCGCCCCGTTGGCGCTCAGGTTCCTGATCACGCAATCGATGGTGATGTTGGCCTGGTCTGTCGCCAGCTTGCCGGTCAGCAGAGCGCGCTGGCGGTGATTGCGGCGTCTCTCGACGGGACGGGGGGCGACGGAACTGGACATGCCGCGACCTTACACCGCGCGCCTTGCCAAGCCGTTGATAGGCCAACCCCCTTTTCGTGGGCTGAAATACCCTTAATTTGAGCCTATCTGAAGCACGCAAGGGGGACGTCGTGCTGTTCAAACGCAGAACCAACAAGGATGATTTCGAGCGCGAGGTGCTGCGCGAAATCTCCTACATGCGGGACATGCATGGCGATGACGCCCCCGCGGTGGCCAAGCAACGCGCCGCCCGGCCCCGTCTCGGCGGGGCCCGCCGGCGGGTCATCGAGGAAGCCGCCCGCCGCCTGGCCGCCGACCAGAAGCCCTCCGCGCCCGGCTCCAGGACGCCCTAGGCCTCCAGCTCGATGTCCCAATAGAGGTAGTCCAGCCAGCTTTCGTGCAGGTGGCCGGGCGGGAAGCGACGCCCCCGCTCCTGCAGTTCATGCATCGAGGGCCGGCGCGGGGCGCGATGCGGGTGCATATGGGCCTCGCGCGGCGTGCGGCCGCCCTTGGTCAGGTTGCAGGGGGCGCAGGCGGTGACGATGTTCTCCCAGGTCGTCCGACCGCCCCGCGAGCGCGGCAGCACATGGTCGAAGGTCAGGTCCATGGTCGAGCCGCAGTACTGGCAGGCAAAGGAGTCGCGCAGGAAGAGGTTGAAGCGGGTGAAGGCCGGCGGCCGGTCCTGGCTGACGAACTGCTTGAGAGAGACGACGCTGGGCAACCGCATCTCGAACGAGGGGCTGCGGATGACCTGGTCGTAGGTCGAGACGACGTCGACCCGGCCCAGGAACACCGCCTTGATCACGTCCTGCCAAGGCCAGACGGACAGCGGGTAATAGCTGAGCGGCCGATAGTCGGCGTTCAGGACAAGGGCGGGCCAGCCGGATGGGGCGTGGGGGGTGATCTCCATCACGTCCCCTCCCCGCTGGGAGCGACCCGGAATGTGGACTCTGCACTCGGACTGAAGACCCGCCTGCCTCTCCGTCGCTACGGGAATCGCCTGCATCCCCGATGACAGTTTCAAAGATGGCGCCGATGCGCGACGGCTCCAAGACGGCCGGAGAAATTCATTTTCTCCGGCCGCCCTGACGAACGTCAGGGCGGCCGAAAGGTGGGGCCAAAAGAAAAAGGGCCCGGAAGGGCCCTGAAGTCTTTGAGGTTGGATCGAATGGAAAGAGATGGGCGTTGGCGACTGTTGAGGGCCAGTCGCCTGCCCGGTCGTTCTTACGCGCCGATGGTGGCCATCGCGCCGGCCAGGATCAGACCCAGACCCAGGAAGACGATGGCGGCCGAGCGGTCGAAGAAGCGTTCGAACGAAGAGAGCTTGGAGAATTGCATGACACACACCTTGTGAGTTTCGGGCCCCTTGTCGGTGGCCCCCCTTGTGATCCCCTCGTCTCACCCGGGGAGGGGGGCGAAGGGTTTGTCCGATCTGGACAGTGCTTAGATACAAACCCATCTAAGCGCTGTCAAGATGATCTTTACGCCGTTCGGATGAAAGTTTATACAGGTTCAATGAGCACCGCCGCTGTTGCCGATACCCGCCCCTACCATCACGGCGATCTTCGCCGCGCCCTGGTCGACGCCGCCATCCGGATCCTGGAGCGCGAGGGGCCCAGCGCCCTGTCCCTGAGGGCCGTGGCCCGCGAGGCCGGCGTCAGCCCGGCCGCCCCCTATCACCACTTCAAGGACAAGGGCGAACTGCTCGAAGCGGTGGCCCATGTCGGCTGGGAAGCGCTCGGCGACGGCATGTCGGCCGTTCAGGACGGCGTCACGGAACTCTCCAGCCTGATGACCGAGATCGGCGTCGCCTACGTCCGCTTCTCGCAGGACCACCCGGCTCTCTACCGCGTCATGTACGACACCGCCCGTGACAAGGACTCGCTGCCCGAGGGCATGCAGGACAAGGAAGACGGCGCCTACTGCCTGGTCCGCAACACCTTCCGCGACGCCGCCGGCCCGGACGTTCCGGCCGTCGATATCGAGCTGGCCACCATCGCCGCCTGGTGCGCCGCCCATGGCCTGGCCGAGATGAGCGGTTTCGCCCAGTTCAACCCGCTGAAGGAGGCCTTCGGCGGCGACGCCGGCTTCCTGCGCGCCGTGCTCAGCCACCTGGGCATGTTCCAGTCCAAACGCGGCGACCCGACATAGCGACGGAACGCCGGGGCTCCGCGACCCGTTAGGCAGGCTCACAACAGCCGCCAAAAGGGGCCCCGCCATGCTGATCTCTGAAGTGATGACCGCCAATCCGCAGGTCGCCAAACCCACGGACACCGTCGCCGAAATCGCCAAGCGCATGAACGACATCGACACCGGCGCCATCCCGGTCGTCGAGGACGGCCAGATCAAGGGTATCATCACCGACCGCGACATCGTCCTGCGCGTCGTCGGCGAGCAGCGCAGCTTCGACACCAAGGTGTCGGAAGTGATGACCACCGACGTCCAGACCTGCCAACAGGACGCCACCATCGCCGACGTCATCTTCCAGATGCAGGACAAGCAGATCCGCCGCATCCTGATCGTCGACGACAAGCAGAACCTGACCGGCATCGTGTCCCTGGGCGACGTGGCGCAGGAAGCCTCCGCCCGCAAGGCCGGCGCCATTCTGGAAGAAATCTCGGACGCCCCGGCCAACAACTAGCCGCGTTACAGGCTCCAACGTCCCGGACAGCCCGTCGGGCTGATCCGGGACGCACGGCCTCGCTATGGCCCGGCCGCCCGGGTCCAGCTCTGCGCGGCCAGGATGACGCTGGAGAGGGAGACGGCTAGAAGCACTCCGTGCCCGCCGTCGTCACCCGCTTCGCCCCCTCGCCCACCGGCTTTCTCCACCGGGGCCACGCCTTTTCCGCCCTTACCGCCCACCAGGCCGCCCGGGCGGTCGATGGCCGCTTCCTCCTGCGCATCGAGGACATCGACGCCACCCGCTGCCGTCCCGAATACGAAACCGCCCTCTTCGAGGACCTCGCCTGGCTTGGCCTGACCTGGGAAACCCCCGTCCGCCGCCAGTCCGACCACCGCGCCGACTACGACGCCGCCCTCGCCGCCCTTCGGGCCGCCGGCCTCGCCTACCGCTGCTTCAAGACCCGCAAGGAGATCGCGCAGGCGGCCCAGTCCGCCCCGCACGGCCTGCCCGCTCCCTACGTCGGCGCGCCCCTGCCGCCCGACGAGGAGGCGATGCGGCTGGCCGCCGGCCAGCCCTTCGCCTGGCGCCTCTCCCTCGAGGCCGCCCGCGCCCGCCCGGGCGGCCTCGATCTCACCTTCACCGAAGGCGACCAGGTCCGTCCCGCCGACCCCACCAACGCCGGCGACATCGTCCTCGCCCGCAAGGACGTCGGCGTCGCCTACCACCTCGCCGTCGTCGTCGACGACGCCCTGCAGGGGATCACCTACGTCATCCGCGGCCAGGACCTCTACGAGGCCACCCCGGTCCAGCGCCTGCTGCAGACGCTGCTGGACCTGCCCGCCCCCACCTACCGCCACCATCCCCTGCTGGTCGGCGCCGACGGCAGGCGCTACGCCAAGCGCGACCACGCTGAGACCCTGCGGGAGATTCGCGCCGCCGGCGTCACCCCCGCTCAGCTGCGCAAGGAGCTCGGTTTCCCGTGAACGCCCCCTCTTTCCCGGACGGCGTGAAGCGGGCCCTGCCGATCATCGCCCTGCTGGCCGGCGCCTGCGCCATCGGCTTCGCCCCCATCTTCGTGCGCCTGACCGAGACCGGCCCCGCCGCCGGCGGCTTCTGGCGCCTGGCCCTGGCCCTGCCGATGCTGGCCCCCTTCGTCTTCCGCCCCAGCCTGTTCAAGGC
>SDZP01000028.1 GCA_004144935.1 Caulobacteraceae bacterium
GTGTCCGAGGGCGCCCAGGCCTTCTGGATCTGCCCGCTGGTCTCGGAGTCCGAGGAATTGGACGTCATGGCCGCCGAGACCCGGGCCATCGAGCTGCGCAAGGTCATGGGCGCTCAGGTCGGCCTGGTCCACGGCCAGATGAGCGGGGCCGAGAAGGACGAGGTCATGGCGGCGTTCGCCGAAGGCCGGCTGCCGGTGCTGGTCGCCACCACCGTCGTCGAGGTCGGGGTCAACGTGCCCAACGCCACCATCATGGTCATCGAGCACGCCGACCGCTTCGGCCTGGCCCAGCTGCACCAGCTGCGCGGCCGCGTTGGCCGCGGCCGGCGGGAGAGCGCCTGCCTGTTGATCTACGACCCGCCGCTCGGCGAGATCGCCGAACAGCGGCTCGACATCCTGCGCAAGACCGACGACGGCTTCGAGATCGCCGAGAAGGATCTCGAACTGCGCGGTGGCGGCGATCCGCTCGGCCTCAAGCAGAGCGGCTTTCCCGCCTATCGCCTGGCCGACCCGGCGGTCCACCGCGACCTGATCGCGGTCGCCGCCGACGACGCCCGCCTTGTCCTGGCCCGCGACCCGGAGCTGACGGGTGAACGGGGCCAGCGCCTGCGCATGCTGCAGGAACTGTTCGACTGGCGGCCGGGCGCGCAGGGGGACTAAACCCCTGCGAACCGATCGTCCTGACCCAAGTCAGGGTAATCGGATGACGGGATGGCCTTGAGAGTCCGCAACGGAGAGAAGATCGGAATCAGCCCCGCCAACACCATCCCCGCCACCGCTACCCACATCGCTTCCCGGATACCGATCGCCTGCGCCAGCCCGCCGCCGATGAGCGCCCCGACGACGCTCATCGCCCCCCGCGCCACATGGAACACCGCCCCCGTCCGCCCAAGCCTCGCCTGCGCGAACAACGACTGGCGCAGCGTCCCCGCCGGGATCATCGCCGCCACCGCCAGGGCGTCGCCGAGGATCTGGCCGACGATCAGGAAGGTCGCCCCGCCGATCACTGTCGCCGGCGCCAGCGGGATGACCACCGCCGAGGCCGCCGACAGCAGTCCAAGTCCGATGATCGCCGGACCCAGCCCGAGCCGGCGCACCACGACCGGCGCGATCAGGGCCCCCAACAGGGCTCCCACGCCGCCGACCGCGATGACCAGCCCCAGCAGCGCCGTCGGCAGCCCCAGCGTCTTGATCGCGAAGAGCAGATAGAGGCCCGCGAAGAAGCTGCTGAACAGGGTCTGGACGATCGTCATGACCAGCAGCGGCCGGACCAGCGGCTGATCCATGATCGCCCGCACCCCGAACATCAGGTCGGAGAACGGATGCTGCGCCTTCTCGACCGGCTGAGGCGGCGGCTCCGGCGTGCGGATACTCCACAGGAAGACCGCAGAAACCAGATAGGTCCCGGCGTTGACCAGCAGGGCCACCGGGGCGGTCAGCCAGCGGAACAGCAGCCCGGCCAGCGCCGGCCCGCCGATCTCCGCTACCGATTCGGTGACGCCCAGCTTGGTGTTGCCCTCCAACAGCTGCTCACGCGCGATCAGGCTGGGCAGGTAGGCATGGTCGGCGATGGCGAACATCAGGCTGGCCGCGCCGACGCCGGCGGCGACGAGGTAGAGCTGCGGCATGCTCAGCCACTGCATCCAGGCGGCGATCGGCACGCTGAGCAGAAGCAGGACCCGCAGAAGGTCGGCACCGATCAGGATAGGTCGGCGGTAGTTGCGGTCCGCCCAGCCGCCGGCGAACAGGCCGAGGATCACCCCCGGCCCCATGCTGAGCGCGGCCAGCAGGCCCAGCTGCGCAGGCCTGGCGTCCAAGGTGAGGATAGCGGCCATCGGCAGGCCTTCGCGGGTTATCCGCGAGCCGAAGGCGGAGACGGCCTGGGCCGCCCATAGTTTCAGGAAGTCGCGATGGCGCCAGAGTGACTGGGTCATGGGAAGCTTTCGATGGAAGGAGTCATGAGGCGTCTGCCCGCCGTGGCAGGAGACGAAAGGTCGTGGCGCGCCGTTTGCGCCGACGAACTACCGGATGGCGGTGGCCTGCATGGTGTTGACTCCTTTCACGGAAGGGACCGGAAAGCGCGGGTTCCATACCTTTGGTCACCCAGAATCGCAACCGGTTGACTGACGGTGGGTGAAGGGTCGGAATCCCTGCCTATGGACGATCTCGAAAAGGCCCTCGCCCCCCTCGCGCCGCAGCTGGCGCCGGGCGCCACGACTCTGGTCAACCTGCGCCGGCTGTCCGGCGGGGCCAGCCAGGAAACCTGGGCCTTCGAGACCGACACCGGCGCGCCGATGATCCTGCGCCGCAAGCCGCCCAGCAGCACGGGCAGCGGCAACGCCGTGCCCCTGGCCACCGAGGCCGCCCTGATCCGCGCTGCCGCCGCCAACGGGGCCGCCGTGCCGCAGGTGCTGGCCGAGAGCGCGCCCGGCAGCGAGATCGGCGAGGCCTATGTCATGGCGCGGCTGGAAGGCGAGACGCTGGGCAAGCGCATCACCCGCGATCCGCCCTTCGCGGCCATCCGGCCCGGTCTCGCGGCCCAGTGCGGCGCGGCCCTGGCGGCCATCCACGCGGTGCCGACACAAGGCCTGCCGCCGCTGGTCACCTCCAGCGCCCTGACCGAGATCGAGAAGTATGAGGCCATCTACCGCACCTCCGGGGCCGAGCGGCCGATCTTCGAGGCCGCCATCCGCTTCCTCAAGGACCGCGCGCCGCCGTTGGAAACACCGGTGCTGGTGCATGGCGACTTCCGCAACGGCAATATCATGGTCCACCCCGAGCATGGTCTGACCGGCGTGCTCGACTGGGAGCTCGCGCACCTGGGCGACCCGGCCGAGGACATGGGCTGGATCTGCACCCGCAGCTGGCGCTTCGGCGGGGCCAGGCCGGTCGGCGGCTTTGGCGACTACGCCGACCTGCTGGGCGCCTACGAGGCGGCCGGCGGCAAGCCTGTGCCCCTGGAGCGCCTGCTCTACTGGGAGATGCTGGGCTCGCTGAAGTGGGGCTGCATGTGTCTGACCATGTATCTCGCCTACGCCAGCGGATCCGACGCCTCGGTCGAGCGGGCGATGATCGGCCGCCGGGCCAGCGAAACCGAAATCGACCTGGTCGCCCTGCTGGAGCAAGCCGCATGATCACCCAGCCGACCAGCATCGAACTGATCGAGAGCGTCATCAGGTTCATCGAGGAACGCGCCGCGCCGCAGCTGAAGGACCGCGACGCCTTCCACGCCCGGGTGGCGGTCAACGCCCTGGCCGCCATCAAGCGCGAGATCGCCGGCGGTGCGGCGGCGGAGGACGCTCAGACGGCGCGGATGGCTGAGCTGCTGGGCCACGACGGCGACTGGGCGGCGCTGAACACCGAACTGTGCGGCAAGATCCGCGACGGCGAGATTTCGCCGACCGATCCGGCCCTGCTGGCCCATCTGAAGGCCTCGATCATCGATCAGGTGCGGATCGACCAGCCGCAGTACGCGGGCCTGAAGACGCTTGCGGGCTAAACCCCTCCACCGATCATGCTCGCGAATGCGGGCATCCATGCTGACTCGGCGGTGAGGCGAACTGTCTGCCGATATTGCGACGGCAAGCTCCGCGTGGATGCCCGCATTCGCGAGCATGATCGGAGAAGTGGAAACGACAGCGCTGCTCAGTCGATCTTGTGGGTCGGCACGGTCCCCACTGAAATCGACTGGGTGATCGGCGGCGCGACGGCTGCCCCTTCCGGCACGCCCAGCAGCGCCGCCACCCGCGCCTGGGAGTCCGCCTCCAGGTCGCCGTAGAAGAGATTGTAGGCCGGCATCCGCAGCCGGTCCGCCCAGCCGCCGCTGCGTCGCAGGGCTCCGGACTTTGGCCGTGAGACCTTGAGTATCCCGTCATCGCAGCGGGCATGCACCGCCCGCGCGATCAGCGGCGGCCGCTCGCCCCAGGCGAGGCCGGAGGCGTTGGCGGCGCCGAGGTTGGACCGCTCCAGCGCCGGGCTCTCGGTCGCCGTCCCGGTCAGCGGATTGACGCACAGCGGCGTCCGGCCGGCCAGGCCGACCAGGGTCCCGTTCGGACCCCAGACCAGGGACCGCTCCTTGATGCGTCCCCGCTCCACGGCCCCGGCCGACTTCCAGGCCAGCACGCAGCCGGCCTGATGCCGCGCCGTGCAGGCTGCCGGCGGATGGGTCGGGCCGTAGGCGTCGGCCGGAACAACCGTCTCGATGAAATAGGCCGCCGCCATCCGTTTCATCAGCGCCGCGTCCGGTGCGATCTCCTCGGCCAGCAGCCGCGCCGCCAGCAGGCCGCCCTGCTCCACCCCGACCAGGATGAAGGGCCGGGCGCCGCCGTACCTGGCCTTCCACAACCGGAAGGCCTCGCGCACGTCCTCATAGGCAAAGGCCCGCGCCTCCCGCGCGTCCTCGCGCTGGGTCAACTGGGCGTAGAGGCTGGCCTGGCGGTAGTGCGGGGCGAACACCCTGCCCGCCTTGGCGAACGGCCCGGCGTAGTTGGGCAGCATAACCTCCCGCGTCAGCCGAGTGGCCCTGGAGTCCCGGAATGGCGCGTTCCAGTGGTCGCCGCCGTCGTAGGTGGTCGGGTGGATGAAGAAGACGTCGGCGACGGGATCGTCGATCCGGGGCCTGTCCGGGGCCTTGGGCAGCAGCGCCCAGGTTCGCGCCTCGGCGTAGTTCGGCTTGCCGGGCGGATCATAGGTCTGGAACGGCACCCGCGGATCGAGCGAGGCGCGCAGAACGTCGACGCCGTAGATCATCCAGCCAAGGCCCAGCACGACGCAAAGCGCCACGGCGCCCAGCGCGATCCAGAGTCGTCGTCCTGTAAGCCAAGCCGGCATGGGATCAGCCTCGCATGCCCGGCGAGACGGGTTAAGCCCCTAGCTCAGCGATAGGGGTCCGGCGCCGCCAGATACCGGGTCACATATTCGGCGATCCCGTCCTCAAGCGGCGTGAACTGCCCGGGGTAGCCGGCCTCGCGCAGGCGATCCATCTTCGCCTGGGTGAAGTACTGGTACTTGTCCCGGATGCCGTAAGGCATGTCGACATAGTCGATCAGCGGCGGCTTGCCGGCCGCCTTGAACACCGCCTGGGCCATGTCCGAGAAGCTGCGCGCCGCGCCGGAACCGAGGTTGAAGATGCCGTTCACCGTCGGCGTTTCCAGCAGCCAGGCGATGACGTCGGCGACGTCGCGGACGTAGACGAAGTCCCGCAGCTGGCCGCCGTCGGCGTAGTCGGGGTTGTGGCTCTTGAACAGCTGCACGGTATGGCCCGACTTCACCTTCGGGAAGATCTGGGCGGCCACCGACTTCATGCTGTCCTTGTGCTGTTCGTTGGGGCCGTAGACGTTGAAGAACTTCAGCCCCACCCACTGCGGCGGACGATAGTCCCGCGCCGCCTGCCGCGCGGCGAAGACGTCGAACAGGGCCTTTGACCAGCCGTAGGCGTTGAGCGGCTGCAGGGCCTTCAGCGCCTCCAGATCGTCGTTGTCCTCGAAGCCCGTCGCGCCGTCGCCGTAGGTGGCGGCGCTGGAGGCATAGATGAAGCGGCGCTGGCGGTCCGTGCACCAGCGATAGAGGTCGCGGCTCAGGCAGAAGTTGGTCTGCATGATCTTGTCGGCGTCGGCCTCGGTGGTCGAGCTGATGGCGCCCATGTGGATCACCGCCTCGACGTCGCGCCAGCGCTTCTCCAGCCAGTCGAACATCTCTTCCGGCGGCACGAAGTCGCCGATCGGGTGTTTGGCGATATTCCGCCATTTGCCGCTGTCGGCGCTGCCCAGCCAGTCGCAGACCACCACGTCTAGGCTGGCATCCTCGCACAGCCGGGCAACGATGTTGGAGCCGATGAAGCCGGCCCCGCCGGTGACGAAAACGATACGGCGGGTCATCAGATTTCCTTCCCAGTCATGCGGGCGATGGCGGCGGTCGTGGAATAGCCGTCGACCAGCGGGGCGAGCTTCACCTCGCCGCCCCAGCCCTGCACCAGTTCATGGCCGACCACGCCCTCGACGGTGTAGTCGGCGCCCTTGATCAGCACGTCGGGCCGGGCGGCCTCGATCAACTTCAGGGGTGTGTCCTCGTCGAAGGCGGTGACCAGGTCGACGCCGGCCAGGCCGGCAAGCACCATGGCCCGGCTCTCCAGGTCGTTGACCGGCCGGCCCTCGCCCTTCAGGGCCCGGACCGAACTGTCGCTGTTGACCGCCACGATCAGCCGGTCGCACCAGGCGCGGGCCTGGGCCAGATAGGCGACGTGACCCTTGTGCAGGATGTCGAAGCAGCCGTTGGTGAAGCCGACCTTCAGCCCCTGCTGCCGCCACTCGGCCGCCTGCTGGGCCATCTGGGCCGGGCTGGCCAACTTGGCCTCGGCGGGCGCCATGTGGGCGGCGATCTCGGCCTCGACCAGATCACGCGGCGTCGCCGTGGCGGTGCCGGCCTTGCCGACCACCACGCCGCTGGCCAGCAGGGCGAAGCTGACCGCATCGTCCATCGCCTGGCCGGCGGCCAGCGCCAGCCCCAGAGCCGCCAGGGCCGTGTCGCCGGCCCCGGAGACGTCGAACACCTCGCGCGGCCGGCCGGGATAGTGGGTCACCCCCTGCCCCCGCACGGCCAGGCTCATGCCTTTGGCGGCCCGGGTGACCAGCACCGCCTTGCAGCGCGACAGGTCCAGTGCGCGGGCCAAGGCGGCTTCGACCTCCTCGTCGGTGTCCGTCGGCATGTCGGTGGCGCGGGCCAGTTCGCTGGCGTTGGGTTTGACGATGTCGGCCGCCCCGTAGCGGGCGAAGCTGCGGGCCTTGGAGTCGACGATCAGCACCACGCCGCGGGCGCGGGCATCCAGACAGGCCTCGATGACCTTCTGGGTCACGGCGCCCTTGCCGTAGTCGGACAGCAGGATGGCGCCAGCCCCCTCGGCCGCGTAGCGGGCCGAGGCGGCGATCTTGCCTTCGGTGTCCCGCACGGCGGGCGAGGCGTCTTCCGAATCGACCCGCAGCAACTGCTGGCCGGAGGCGACGTAGCGGGTCTTCACAGTGGTCGGGCGATGGGCGTCGGTGACGAGGTGCGATTCGAGCCCTGCCTCGGCGCTGATCATGCGCAGCGCCTCCTTGCCGGCCCCGTCATCGCCGATCAGCCCCGCCAGCGCCGCCTTGCCGCCCAGGGCCGCAACGTTGCGCGCCACGTTTCCCGCCCCGCCCAGCATCGCCGTCTCGCGGCCCAGCGCCAAAACGGGAACGGGCGCCTCCGGGCTGGTGCGGCTGACGTCGCCGTAGACGAAGCGGTCGACCATCACGTCGCCCACGCAGGCCACACGGGCGCCGACGATGGCGTCGAGGAGTTTCTGAAGGCCGGCGAGGTCCATGGGAGGCAGGCTCTGCTCTCTGACGCTGGGGCGGTCAAGACCGGGCGCAGGTGATCCAATGTCGGACCCGCAACGTAGGGACTGGCGTGACCACGCCAAGTTCCGACACCCCCACGCTCCTCTGGTTTCGCCAGGACCTGCGACTTGCCGACAACCCGGCGCTGCATGCGGCCATCACCGCCGCCGGGGCGCCGGTAATTCCGGTCTACATCCTCGACGAAACGGACGGGGTGCGGCCAATGGGCGGGGCGTCGCGCTGGTGGCTGGACAAGTCGCTTGGCGCCCTGGCCGCCGACCTGGAGGCGCGCGGATCGCGGTTGATCCTGCGCCGGGGGCCTGCCGCCAGGGTGCTGGATGAACTGATCGCCGAAACCGGCGCCGCCGCCGTCCACTGGAACCGGCTCTATGACGCCGGCGCCATCGCCCGCGACACGGCGATCAAGACACGGCTGACCAGGGAGGGTGTGGCCTGCCTGTCCTGCAACGCCGCCCTGCTCAATGAGCCCTGGGAGATCCAGTCGGGCAGCGGCGGGCCCTACAAGGTCTATACCCCCTACTGGCGCGCGGCCCGCCAGCGCGTCGCCCACAGCGTGATCCACCGCGCCCCGACCGCCGTCGCCGCCCCCAGGGCCTGGCCCAAATCCGACCGGCTGGCGGACTGGGCCCTGCACCCGCGCTATCCGGACTGGTCGAAGACCTTCAACTGGACGCCCGGCGAGGCCGGTGCGCGCGACGCCCTGCACGACTTCCTGGACGGCCCGGTGCGCGACTATTCCACCGACCGGGACCGTCCCGACAGGGCCGGAACCTCGCGCCTCTCACCCCATCTGCATTTCGGCGAGATCGGTCCCCGCCAGGTCTGGCGCGCCGCGCAGGACGCCGCCGCCCGGGGCGCTTCAGAGAGCCAGGTCGACAAGTTCCTGGCCGAACTGGGCTGGCGAGAGTTCCACCACAACCTGCTGTTCCACTGGCCGGACCTGGCGACCCGGAACTTCCGGCCCGAGTGGGACGCCTTCGTCTGGCGCGACGACGAGGAGGCCTTCCAGGCCTGGACCAAGGGCCAGACCGGTTTCCCCATCGTCGACGCCGGCATGCGGGAACTCTGGGCCACCGGCTTCATGCACAACCGGGTGCGGATGATCGTCGCCAGCTTCCTGATCAAGGACCTGATGATCGACTGGCGGCGCGGCGAGCAATGGTTCTGGGACTGCCTGGTCGACGCCGACGAGGCCCAGAACGCCGCCAACTGGCAATGGGTCGCCGGCAGCGGGGCGGACGCCTCTCCCTACTTCCGGGTCTTCAATCCGATGACCCAGGGCCAGAAGTTCGATCCGGACGGGACCTACGTCCGCCAATGGGTGCCGGAATTGCGAAACCTGCCGAACGGGGTCATCCACGCCCCCTGGACGGCCGTATCTGAAGTGCTGGACCGGGCTGATCTGCAGCTTGGTCGGGACTACCCCAGACCCCTCGTCGACCATGGCAGGGCGAGGGATCGTGCGCTGGAAGCCTACGCGGCCTTGAGAGCCGCTCCTCGAGAGACGGAGCTCACGTGAAGATCGCAGTCATCGGTTCAGGCGTCGCGGGCCTCAGCGCCGCCCTGGCGCTCAAGGACGTCCACGCCGTCACTCTGTTCGAGAAGGACAGCCGGCTGGGCGGCCACGCCAACACCGTGACCGTCGACTGCTCGGACGGCCCGGTCGCCGTCGACACCGGCTTCATCGTCTATAACCAGGACAACTATCCCAATCTCGTCGGCCTGCTGGACAGCCTGGGCGTCGAGAGCCGGCTGACCGACATGAGCTTCGCCTGCGCCGGCGGCGGCGTCGAATGGTCGTCGAACTTCCCCAGGGGGGTGTTCGCCCAGAAGCGGAACCTGGTGAACCCCTCATTCCTGTGGATGCTGAACGACATCCGCCGCTTCAACGACCTGGCCCGCAACGACCTTTTGAAGGCCGACCTCAAGGACCTGTCTTTGGGCGCCTACCTGAAACTGCGCGGCTTCGCCGAGAGCTTCCGCGACCGCTACCTGCTGCCCATGGGCGCCGCCATCTGGTCGACCACGGAGGGCCGCATCGGCGACTTCCCGGCCGAAAGTTTCCTTCGCTTCCTGTCGAACCACGGCCTGCTGCAATTCACGCCGCCGATGTGGAAGACGGTCGCCGGCGGCAGCCGCGCCTACGTCGAGAAGATCGGCGCCATCCTGGGCGACCGGGTCCGCACCGGCGCCGGGGTGACGTCGGTTCGCCGGGTCGGCGGCGGCGTGCTGGTCGAGGCCGGACGGGGACCCGAACGGTTCGACCAGGTCATCATGGCCTGCCATTCGGACCAGAGCCTGGCGTTGCTGGACACCGACGCCGAGGAGCGCGCCTTCCTCAGCGCCATCCGCTACTCGGCCAACAAGGCCGTCCTGCATCGCGATCCGGCCCTGATGCCGGTGCGACGCCCGGCTTGGGGCAGCTGGAACTACATCGGCGATAGGCAATCGGCGTCAACGCCTTACGTCACCTACTGGATGAACAATCTCCAGATGCTGACGACCGCCGACCCGCTGTTCGTCACCCTCAACGGTCCGCCGGCCGACCCGTCGCTGGTCATCGCCGAGTACGACTACGAACACCCGCAGTTCGACACCGCCGCCTTGGCGGCCCAGCGCCGCATCGGCCGTATCCAGGGCCGGGGTGGGGTCTGGTACGCCGGCGCCTGGCTGGGCTACGGTTTTCATGAGGACGGCGTCACCTCCGGTCTCAAGGCGGCGCTGGCGCTCGGCGGCCGCGTGCCCTGGGATTTCGTCGACCACCGCGTCGCCAGCTTCGAAGGCTCGACCGCCTGCCTGCCCAAGGCCGTCGCCGCTTGACCGCCGCCGCCCTCTATGTGGGGGAGACCTGGCACAAGCGGTTTGGGTCCAAGCCGCATGAGTTCCGCTATCGGCTGTTCCAGCTGCTGGTGGACATTGATCAGCTGGATCAAGCCTTTGCAGGCCTGAAGTGGATGAAACTCGGGCCCAGGGGCCTGATGAGCTTCGACCCGCGCGACCATGGCGATCGCCTGAGCCACAGCCTGCGTCCGTGGGTTTGCGCCGCGCTCGCCCAGGCCGGGGTGGAGGCCAGCGCGATGACAATCCGCCTCCTCTGCTTCCCGCGCGTGCTCGGCTTCGTGTTCAACCCGCTGTCGGTGTTCTTCGTCCATGCCGCCGATGGCCGGCTGGAGGCGGTGATCTATGAGGTCAACAACACCTTCGGCCAGACCCATGCCTATGTGATCCCGGCCACCGATGGGCCGCGTCAAAGCCAGCGGGCCGCCAAGCGCTTCTACGTCTCGCCCTTCTTCAAGGTCGAGGGCGAGTACCGCTTCGACATCTCCGCCCCCGGCGAGACTCTGGACCTGCGCATCGTCAAGGCCGTGGCCGGAAAGCCCGACTTCGTCGCCACGCAGGACGCAACGAGACAACCACTGACGGATCAACGTCTTGCGGCGCTCTTCTGGTCCATCCCGCTGATGACCCTGAAGGTCGTCGCCGCCATCCACTGGGAGGCGCTGCGCCTGTTCGTGAAGGGGGCGCCTTTCGGGGCGCGGCCGCCGGGGCCGCAAACCGGACTCAGCGCAGGCGAGCCTCTGGGTCTCGCGCAACCGAAAAACAGTGATAGAATTTCCTCGGAGACGCGGAGCGAACATGAGCGAGATCGCCTCAAACGCCACGTCAGAGTGGGAAACGCCTGACTTCCGGGCCGCTCCGGCGGCCTTCCGCACGGCCATGAAGGTCCTGCGCAGCAACTGGGATACAGGCAATCTCGACGTGGTCATGCCGGGCGGCCGGCGACTGGAATTCCGGGGGGCCCAACCTGGGCCAGCGGCCGAGCTGATCATCAAGGATTACAAGGCCATAGGTCGGGTCATGTCCGCCGCTGACATCGGCTTTGCCGAAGGCTACATGGCCGGCGAATGGGACACCCCCGACCTGCCGGCGCTGCTGACCGCCTTCACCTGGAACCTCGACCAGATCGGCCGGATCATGGCCGGCAACCCGCTGGTCCAGGCCTGGAATTTCCTGACCCACCTGCTGCGGCCCAACGACCGCGAGGGCAGCAAGCGCAACATCCACGCCCATTACGATCTGGGAAACCGGTTCTACGAGTTGTGGCTCGACCGGACGATGACCTATTCGTCGGCCCGCTTCGAGCGACCGGACCAGACGCTGGAAGAAGCCCAACACGAGAAGTACGCCGCCCTCGCCCGCTCTATCGAGCTCAAGTCCGGTCAGTCGGTGCTGGAGATCGGCTGCGGCTGGGGCGGTTTCGCGGAGTTCGCGGCCAGGGAGGTCGGCGCCAAAGTCACCGGCATCACCATCTCCAAGGCCCAGTACGACTATGCCCGCGAGCGGATGTTCCGGCAGGGGCTGGCTGACAAGGCCGACATCCAGCTGATCGACTATCGCGATGTGCCGGGCCGCTTCGACCGCGTCGCCTCGATCGAGATGTTCGAGGCGGTGGGCGAGAAGTACTGGCCGACCTATTTCGGCAAGATCCACGACGTGCTCAGCCCGGGCGGCCGCGCCGGCCTGCAGATCATCACCATCAAGGACGAGTTCTTCGACCACTATCGGAGCCACGCCGACTTCATCCAGAAGTACGTCTTCCCGGGCGGCATGCTGCCCAGCGAGGAGAAGCTGAAGGCCCAGACCGACCGGGCCGGCCTCGACTGGACCGGGCTGAATCGTTTTGGCGAGTGCTACGCCGACACCCTGAACCTGTGGCTTCAGCGTTTCGACGCGGTCTGGGATCAGGTCAGGGCGCAGGGCTTCGATGAGCGGTTCCGCAAGCTGTGGCGGTTCTACCTCGCCTACTGCGAGGCCGGCTTCCGCACCGGCCGGACCAACGTCGTGCAGCTGGGGCTGTCGCGGACCTAGAGCGGCGCGGCGCCCATGGCGAGTCGCGTCGCCTCAGCCTTTGCCCGGATCCGTTGGCGCTCCTCCGGCGTCATCCGGGATAGGGTCTTGTAGGGCATCTGCAACCTGTGCAGTCCCGCCAGCCTCGGTGCGTTGCGGTCCAGAAAATCCCAGTAGAGGGCGTTGAACGGACAGGCGTCGTCCTGCAACCGGCCCTTGACGTCGTAGCGGCAGGACCCGCAGGCGTTGCTCATCCGGTTGATGTAGGCGCCGCCGGCGGCATAGGGCTTGGAACCCACGATGCCGCCGTCGGCGAAGGTCGCCATGCCGTGGGTGTTGGGCAGTTCCACCCATTCGAAGGCGTCGGCGAAGACGACCATGTACCAGTCGTTGATCTCGGCCGGTGCGACCCCCAGCAGCATCGCCAGGTTGCCGGTCACCATCAGCCGCTGGATGTGGTGGGCGTAGGCGTGATCCCTGACCTGGGCGACGACGTCGGCGACGCAGGCCATGTCGGTCTCGCCGGACCAGTAGAACCAGGGCAGCCGTCGATCGGCCTGCAGCGCATTGCGCAGGGCGTATTCCGGCATCTTCAGCCAGTAGACGCCGCGCACGAACTCCCGCCAGCCGATGATCTGGCGGATGAAGCCCTCGACGGCGTTGAGCGGCGCCCGTCCGTCGCGCCAGCGGGCCTCCGCCGCCCGGCAGACTTCGAGCGGGTCCAGCAGGCCCAGATGCAGGCTGGTGGAGATGCCGGCATGCCACATCCAGGTCTCGCCCAGCAGCATGGTGTCCTGCCACTGGCCAAAGCCCGGCAGGGCGTGATCGAGGAACCAGTCGAACTCCGCCTGCGCCTCCGCCGCCGTCGTCGCCCAGGCGAACTGCTCGAGGCCGCCGAAATGATCGGCGAACCGGGCCTCGACCTCGGCTATGACCTGACGGGTTGCATGGGACGGTGGGGTCCGGGGATTGGTCGGCGGCCGCAGGTGACGCGCCGGTCCGTTGCGGTTGTCGCGATCGAGGTTCCAGACCCCACCGACCGGCTGGTCGCCGTCCATCAACAGGCCGGTGCGCCGGCGCATGTCGCGATAGAACCACTCCATGGTCAGGTCGCGGCGGCCCTCCGACCATCGGGCGAAGTCGGCGCGGCTGCACAGGAAACGGCTGTCCTCCCGAACCTCTATCGGTATCGACTGCGTCTGCGCGAAAGCCTCGAGCGCCGCTTCCAGCCGCCACTCGCCGCAGGCGGTCCGGACCACCCGCGTCGGCGCCAGGGCCTCGATCGCGCGGCCAAGTTCGCCAGCAATGGAGCCGGTGCTGCCGGCGTCATCTATGCGGATGTAGCGGACCCGCACCCCACCGGCCTCTAGCGCGCGGGCATGGGCGCGCATGGCCGCGAAGATCAGGGCGATCTTCTGTTTGTGGTGCAGCACATAGGTGGCCTCGTCGGCCACCTCCGCCATCAGCACGGTATCGGCCGCGGGGTTCAGACCTTCGAGTGCCGAGAGGTTGGCGCCGAGCTGATCGCCCAGCACCAGGCGAAGGACGCCGCCGGAGGGATTGCAAACCATGTCCGCGACCTAGACCGGCCCGGAGCGTGGCCAAGGCGGCCTGCAGATTTTCTTCCTTGCAGTTCGCCCGCGGCGCACGATCTAGAAGGCCTGAACTTGAGACCGATAAAGGCCTACCGCATGACTGTCCGCCCGAGCGTGATCGAGGCCATCGGCAACACGCCCCTGATCCGCCTGAAGGCCGCCAGCGACGCCACCGGCTGCGAGATTCTCGGCAAGGCCGAGTTCATGAACCCCGGTCAGTCGGTCAAGGACCGGGCCGCGCTGTACATCGTCCGCGACGCCATCGCCTCGGGCGCCCTGAAGCCCGGCGGCCGCATCGTCGAGGGCACGGCCGGCAACACCGGCATCGGCCTGGCCATGGTCGGCTCGGCCCTGGGCTACCGGACAACCATCGTCATCCCCCGCACCCAGAGCCAGGAGAAGAAGGACGCCATCCGACTGGCCGGCGCCGACCTGGTCCAGGTGGACGCGGTCCCCTACTCGAACCCGGACAACTACGTGAAATATTCCGGGAGGTTGGCCGCCGAACTGAATGCGAAGGAACCGGCCGGGGCGATCTGGGCCAACCAGTTCGACAACGTCGCCAACCGGCGGGCTCATGAAGAGACCACCGGACCGGAAATCTGGGAGCAGACGGCCGGCGGCGTCGACGGCTTCGTCTGCGCGGTCGGTTCGGGCGGCACCCTGGCCGGCGTCGCCGCCGCCCTGCGGGCCCGCAAGCCCTCGGTGAAGATCGCCCTGGTCGACCCGCACGGCGCGGCGCTGCACAGCTGGTACACCACCGGCGAGCTCAAGGCTGAGGGCAGCTCGATCACCGAGGGCATCGGCCAGGGACGGATTACCGCCAACCTTGAAGGCTTTACGCCGGACTTCTCCTATCGCGTCGGCGACGAGGAACTGGTGCGCATCGTGTTCGAGCTGGCCGAGCATGAGGGAATGCTGATGGGCGGCTCGACCGGCATCAATGTCGCCGGCGCCATCCGGCTGGCGCGCGACCTCGGCCCCGGCCACACCATTGTGACGGTGTTGTGCGACCACGGATCGCGCTATCAGAGCAAGCTGTTCAACCCGGCCTTCCTGGCGGAGAAGGGCTTGCCCTCTCCCGGCTGGCTGTAAGGAGACACCGCGCATGGCGCAGGACCCGCTCGTTTCCACGGCCTGGCTGGCCGAGCATCTCGACGCGCCGGACGTGCGCGTCATCGACGCCAGCTGGTTCCTCCCCGGTGATCCGCGCGATCCGAAGGCCGAGTACGCCCTCGTCCATATCCCCGGCGCGGTCTTCTTCGACATCAACGAGATCGTCGACGAGACCAGCGACCTGCCCCACATGCTGCCCTCGCCGGTGAAGTTCGCCTCACGCATGCGCCGGCTGGGCATCGGCGACGGTGCCCGGCTGGTCATCTACGACAGCCAGGGACTGTTCTCCGCCCCCCGTGTCTGGTGGACCTTCCGCGCCATGGGCGCCGAAGATGTCGTCGTGCTGGACGGCGGCCTGCCCAAGTGGATCGCCGAGGGCCGGCCGGTCGAAGACGGCGTCCCGCCGCCGCGCGAACGCCACTTTACCACTCGCTACAACAACGACCTGGTCCGCGACCAGGCGCAGGTCCGCCGGGCGCTCGGCAACGGCAAGGAACAGCTGGTCGACGCCCGCCCTTCGGCCCGCTTCACCGGCGAGGCGCCCGAGCCCCGTCCCGGTCTGCGCGGCGGGCATATGCCCGGCGCCCGCAATGTGCCCGCCTCCAGCCTGATCGCGCCGGACGGCACGCTGAAGACCGCCGAACAGCTGAAGGCCGTCTTCGAGTCGGCCGGGGTCGATCTGGCCCGGCCGATCATCACCACCTGCGGCTCGGGCATCACCGCCTCGACCCTCGCGCTGGCCCTGGCGCGTGTCGGGCGGGATCGCACCCCCGTCTATGACGGCAGCTGGGCCGACTGGGGCCGGCCCGGCGACACCGAGGTCGTCACCGGCGCTTGATCCAACCCCGCCCGGGGCCCTAACTGCGCCGATGGACGAGAAGACCCGCCTGATCCACGCTGGCCGCGACGCCCTGCCCCGCGCCCGCACCGTCGGTCCGGCGATCCAGAGGGGGTCGACGATCCTGCTGCCCAACTCCCGGTCGTTGTACGAGGAGGACCTCGGCTATGGCCGCGCCGGGCTGGTGGCGCAGGAGGCCCTGTGCCAGGGGCTGGCCGAGCTGGAGGGCTCGAGCAGCGTCCACCTCTATCCCAGCGGCCTGGCGGCCCTCTCCGGGGCTCTGACGGCGGTGCTGAAGGCCGGCGACGCCATCCTGGTCACCGAGGGCGCCTACAAGCCGACCCGGGTCTTCTGCCAGCGGGTGCTAAGCCGCTTCGGGGTCAGGGTCGAACTCTACGACGCCCGCCTGTTGCCGGACGCGCTGATGGCGCTGGTCAGGGACGACACCCGGCTGATCCTGCTGGAGTCGCCCAGCTCCCTGACCTTCGAGATGCAGGACGTCCCGGCCATCGCCGCCGCCGCCAGGGCGCGGGGCGTGCTGACCCTGATGGACAATACCTGGGCGGCCGGCCTCTACTTCAAGCCGCTGGCGCACGGCGTCGACCTCAGCGTCCAGGCCCTGACCAAGTATGTCTGCGGCCACAGCGACATCTTCATGGGCAGCGCCGCCACCAACGACCCGGGTCTGGCCGCAAAGCTCGAGTTCGGCGTCCACGACTTCGGCTGGGCCGTTACCGGCGATGCCGCCTATGACATGCTGCGGGGCCTGCGCACCCTGCCAACGCGCCTGGCCCGCCACGACGAGACCGGCCGCGCCGTCGCCGGCTGGCTGACGGCCCAGCCGCAGGTGCTGCAGGTCCTGCACCCCGCCCTGCCCGGCGCCCCCGGCCACGCCATTTGGGACCGCGACTACAGCGGCGCCAGCGGCCTGTTCGGCTTCGTCCTCCACCCCTGCCCCCTCGACGCCGAACATGCCTTCCTCGACGCCCTGAAGATTTTCGGCCTCGGCTTCAGCTGGGGCGGCTTCGAGAGCCTGGCCATCCGCTGTGACCCGCAGCTGAAGTCGCGGACCTTCGTGAAGGGGTTGGAGGGTCCGCTGTTCCGGCTGCACATCGGGCTGGAGCAGGCGAGCGACCTGATCGCCGATCTGGCGGCGGGGTTCGCGGCGCTGGATGCTGCCGGGTGAGGTGGCGACTCCAGTAGGATTCGAACCTACGACCGTCCGCTTAGAAGGCGGATGCTCTATCCAGCTGAGCTATGGAGTCCCTTGAGGGCTAGTGTGTCCAGGGGGCCCGTCTGTTGGTGGCGAAGTTGTCGGCGTAGGCCTTGATGATCTTGCGCGGTTCCTTCGGCTCGATGACCTGGAAGGCGATGCCGTGCTTCTGGGCGTAGGCGACGGCCTCGTCGCGGGTCTCGAAGGTCAGGCGGATCTGGCCGTTCATGTCAACGCTCGTGGTCCAGCCGGTCAGCGGGTCATTGCGCTTGGCGGCGGCCGGTTCGAACTCCAGCACCCAGTCGTTGGTCTTGGCCTTGCCCGACTGCATGGCGGTCTTGGCGGGGCGGAAGATGCGGGCGAGCATGGGCCTAGTCTCCGAAATCTCAGGTCAAGCTGGTCGGGGCGGCAGGATTTGAACCTGCGACCCTCTGCTCCCAAAGCAGATGCGCTACCAGGCTGCGCTACGCCCCGGACAAGCTTGAAGGCGGTCTTTGCCACTTTGCGGCGGCGGTTGGAAGGGTTCAGGGAATCTTCCGTCTGAGAGGCTTGAAGATGGCCGTGGCGCGGGCGACATCGCGGCCGGCGGCGTGGATGCGGCCCTCGACGAAGACCAGGTCGCGGGTCTCGCGGGTGACCCGGCCGTCGCCGAACAGCCATTCGCCCTTGCGGCCGGCGCTCAGGTAGTCGAGCGACAGGTGGACGGTGACCGCCGCATGGCCGCCGGTCGCGCCGTGCACCGCCCTGGCCAGCACCCCGTCCATGAAGGTGGCGATCATGCCGCCGTGGGCGAAGCCCATGCCGTTGCAGTGGCGGGGCAGCACGAAGAAGGCGTGTTCGTAGGTCCCGTCCGGCTCGTTCCGGTGAAACATCGGGCCGTTGGGGTGGTGCATTGGCTACCAAAAACTCGGCATACGCAGTATTGGCGCAGCTTGCAGCATGGCAAGGTAATTATACCAGTGTTGCAACCTATGCCAAATTTGTTGAAGATAACTACGGCCGCAGTGGTATTGATTTTACCGGCACCGCCGATCTTACTAACTCAAATGGTTTCTTCTTTAATAAAA
>SDZP01000029.1 GCA_004144935.1 Caulobacteraceae bacterium
ATATCCAAGACCAAGGGCAACGGCCTGACCATGGACGAGTGGCTACTGTTCGGCACGCCCGAGAGCCTGGCCTACTACATCTTCCAGAGCCCCAAGTCGGCCAAGCGCCTGCACCGCGACGTGGTGCCCAAGGCCGCCGACGAATACCTGCAGCAGCTCGACGCCTACCAGCGCCAGGAGCCGGCCCAGCAGATCAATAACCCGGTCTGGCACATCCACGGCGGCCGCGTGCCGCAGGAGGGCTCGCCGGTCAGCTTCAGCCTGCTGCTCAACCTGGTCTCGGCGGCCGACGCCCAGGACAAGGCGGTGCTGTGGGGCTTCCTGAGAAGCTACATCCCCGGCGCGACGCCGCAGACCCATCCGCTGCTCGACACTCTGGCCGGCTATGCGGTCGCCTACTACGAGGACCAGATCAAGCCGAACAAGGCCTTCCGCGCGCCGGACGACAAGGAACGCGCGGCGATGCTGGACCTGCGGGCCCGGCTGGCCGCGATGCCGAGCGACTGCCAGGACGCCGAACTGATCCAGAACGAGGTCTACTCGGCCGGCAACGACGCCGGCTTCGAGCCGCTCCGGTCCTGGTTCCAGGCGCTTTACGAGGTGCTGCTGGGCCAGAGCCAGGGCCCGCGGTTCGGCTCGTTCGCGGCGATCTTCGGCCTGCCCCGGACCATCGCCCTGATGGACGAGAAGCTGGGGGCTTAGCCACCCCTTCACCGTCAGCCCAAGAACAAGTCTTGGGGTGACGGGGTTTGGGGTTGGCGGCTAAACCAACCCCATGCCGTCCGTGAAGAAGAAGCCCATCCGCAAGAAGCGCCTCTCGCCGGCCGAGCGGGCCCGCGTCGACGAGCTGTTCCTCCGCTTCTCCACCCTCTCGGACGACCCGAAGACCGAACTCATCTTCCAGGATCCGTTCACCCTGGTCGTCGCCGTCGCCCTCTCGGCCCAGGCGACCGACGTCCAGGTCAACAAGGCGACCGACAAACTCTTCGCCGTCTACAACACGCCGCAAGCGATCTTCGACCTCGGCGTCGACGGCCTGATCCCCTGGATCAACTCCATCGGCCTGTTCCGCAACAAGGCCAAGAACGTCATCGAGCTCTCCCGGATCATCCTGGAGAAGCACGGCGGCCAGACGCCGCTGAACCGCGAGGACCTGCAGGCCCTGCCCGGCGTCGGCCGCAAGACCGCCTCGGTCGTGCTCAACGAACTGGGCATCGAGCCGGCCATCGCCGTCGACACCCACGTGTTCCGCGTCTCACATCGACTGAAGCTGTCGGCGGGCAAGACCCCTGACGCGGTCGAGGCCGACCTGATGGCCATCGTGCCCGAACCCTACCTGACCCGCGCCCACCACTGGCTGATCCTGCACGGCCGCTATGTCTGCCTGGCCCGCAAGCCCAAGTGCGCCGAGTGCCAGGTCGCCGACCTCTGCCCCTCGCGCGAACTGTTCATGGGCGGCTGAGGGTGCTGTTCGGCGATCCGCAGATCTTCGCCATCCAGGTCGATCTGACCGATCACAGCAACTGGCTGAACGGCTTCTGCTTCTACTGGATCGATGGCCAGCCCTTCGGCGACCCGGAGGAACACCTCTCAATCGACGGGATGATCTCGTCGTTCATCCGCACCGTGAAGGACGGCTGCGACCGGGCCGACCCGGGGCTGAAGACGATGATGGACGCGGAGGCGTTCGACCGGCTCTACCGGCATCTCTATGGCGACGACCTGCTTGAGGAGATCGACGAGCCGGCGAGGTTCGAGATCACGACCGACCACGCGCAGTTCGGCGATCGCCTGATCTACGCGGTCGAGGCCGAGACCGGCTGGTATCGCCTGCTGATTGGCAGCCATGACAAGGGTTTCGAGCGCGCGGTCCGATGCCCGAGCGTCGTCCTGGAGGACGCCTTCTTCGACACCTACATGTACGTCAACGGTATCACCCGTGTGCCGTCCGACAACGGCTAGGCCTCCAGCGCCGCCTTCACCGCCGCCCCGAACCGCCCGCCCGCCTTCGGCGCGTACTGCAGGAAGAGGTCCGGCTCGATGGCTTCCAGCTCCATCAGCTTCAGTTGCCCGTCCAGCCCGCGCAGCAGGTCGATGCGGGCGTAGGCCAGCGGCGGCACGGCGGCGAGGATCTCCTGCGCCACCGCTTCCGCCCCGTCCCAGGGTTTGACCCGCGAGATCTTGCCGCCGAACTGCGGCTGCACCCGGAAGTCACCCCTGGCCGCCACCTTGGTCACCGCATGGCTGAATTTGCCGGCGAAATAGAGCAGGGAGATCTCGCCCTCCTTGCCGACCGCCGGCAGGAAGGGCTGGATCAGGGCCGGCCCGTCGACGCCGTCGCCCAGATCGTCGCCGGGGCTGAGTTTCAGGGTCTGGTGCGAGCCGCCGCTGATCCGCGGCTTGGCGACCACCACCCCGCCGCCGAAGCTCTCCCGCGCCGCTTCCAGGTTTTCCGGCGTCAGCGCCTCGACGCTGACCGTCGGCACCACCGGCGCGCCCTTGGCGCCGAGCTCGGCGAGATAGGCCTTGTCGGTGTTCCAGCGCAGCACCTCCACCGGATTGATCATCCGCTGCCCCTCGGCCTCGAACCGGTCCAGCCGCGCCAGCCAGTCGGCCGGCCGCTTGTGATAGCCCCAGGCGATCATCGGCAGCACGGCGTCGAACCCGCCCTCCAGCGGATCGGTCCAGATCTGCGGGATCGCCTCGATGCCGGAGGCGGCGAGGCCGGCCTCCAGCTTGGCGAACCACTCGGGCCAGAACGACTTGTAGAGCAGTTCTTCGACGGCGGGGGTGAGGATGGCGACCTTCATGCAGGCAGGTCTAGGCCGGCTTGCGGGTCCTGTGTACCCCGAACGCCCAACCCCCTCTCCGATCACCTGACGAACGTCAGGATCCACCTCCATCCCCTGGCGCTCCAGCCCGTGGGTCCTGACGGTCGCCAGGACAATCGGAAGGGGGGAGGCGGCGCCCGCCGTTGCCGTTCATCGTTCGCTCCTGTAACGACCCACGCGTTTGATCACGTGAAGGCCCGCTCATGACCGCCACCTACGACGTCGCCGCCATCGGCAACGCCATCGTCGATGTCATCTCCCCGGCGGAGGAGGCCTTCTTGCAGTCCGAGAGCCTGGTGAAGGGCTCCATGCAGCTGATCGACGAGGCGCGCGGCGTCGACCTCTACAGCCGCATGGGCAAGGGTCTGGAGACCAGCGGCGGCTCGGCCGGCAACACCATCGCCGGCATCGCCGGCCTGGGCGGCCGCGCCGCCTACCTGGGCAAGGTCGCGCCGGACGGTCTGGGCGACACCTTCGCCAGGGACATGCGGGCCATCGGCGTCCACTTCGACACCGCCCCGCTGCAGGGCGGCCCGGCCACCGCCCGCTGCCTGATCAACGTCACGCCCGACGGCCAGCGGACCATGTGCACCTATCTGGGCGCCTCGACCGAGCTGACCCCGGAGGACGTGCCGACCGACATCATCGAGCAGTCGGCCATCGTCTACCTGGAAGGCTACCTGTTCGACCCGTCGGACGCCCGCCGCGCCTTCGCCAAGGCGGCCGGCATCGCCCACAGCTCCAACCGCCTGATCGGCATCACCCTGTCGGACAGCTTCGTGGTCGAGCGTCACCGGGGCGAGCTACTGGGCTTCGTCGAGGGCCAGGCCGACATCGTCTTCGCCAACGAGGACGAGGTGAAGGCCCTGTTCCAGACCGACGACTTCGACGTGGCTGCAGCAAAGCTGGGCGCCATCACCAACATCGCCGCCGTCACCCGGGGCGCCCAGGGCTCGCTGATCCTGGCCGGCGCCGACAGCCATCGCATTCCGGCCGATCACGTGGACAAGGTGGTCGACACCACCGGGGCCGGCGACCAGTACGCGGCCGGCGTCCTCTACGGCCTGGCCAAGGGCCTCTCGTTCGACATCTGCGGCCGGCTGGGCTCGATGGCGGCGGCCGAGGTCATCGGCCATTACGGGCCGCGGCCTGAAACCAACCTGCGTGACCTGGCCATCGCCAAGGGATTGATCAAATGAACCGCACGGCGGAAATCTCGCGCGACACGAAAGAGACCCAGATCAAGGTCTGGATCGACCTGGACGGCACGGGCGTCTCGACCGTCTCGACCGGCATCGGCTTCTACGACCACATGCTGGAAAGCTTCGCCCGCCACGGCGGTTTCGACCTGAAGGTCGAAACCCGCGGCGACCTGCATATCGACATGCACCACACCGTCGAGGACACCGGCATCGTGCTCGGCCAGGCGGTGAAGCAGGCGCTTGACGGCTTCAAGGGCATCAAGCGCTTCGGCCACGCCTACATTCCGATGGACGAGACGCTGACGCGCTGTTCGCTCGACCTGTCCAATCGTCCCTACCTAATCTGGAAGGTCGACTTCTCGCGGCCCAAGGTGGGCGAGATGGACACCGAGCTGTTCAAGGAGTTCCACCACGCCTTCGCCATGAACGCCGGCGCCTGCGTGCATCTGGAGACCCTCTACGGCGACAACACCCACCACATCGCCGAAAGCGGCTTCAAGGCCCTGGCCCGGGCGCTGCGGGCGGCCGTGGAGATCGATCCCAAGGCCGGCGGCCAGGCCGTCTCGACCAAGGGCGTGCTGTAGGTTTCCTTCTCCCCTCGGGGGAGAGGGATCCCACCCCGCCCCAGCAAAGGAGGGCAGACATGACCACCATCGCCCTCATCGACTACGGCTCGGGCAACCTGCGCTCCGCCGAGAAGGCGCTGCTCAAGGCCGCCTCGACCTTGAAGGCGCCGCCGGCCATCCTCGTGACCGGCGATCCCGACGCCGTCTCCAAGGCCGACCGCATCGTCCTCCCGGGCGTCGGGGCCTTCGCCGCCTGCATGGCCAACCTCTCGGCCCGCGACGGCCTGATCGAGGCGCTCAACGCCGCCGTCCAGCGCGGCGCCCCCTTCCTCGGCGTCTGCGTCGGCATGCAACTGCTGGCCGACAGCGGTCTCGAGTTCGGGACTACCCCCGGCCTCGGCTGGATCCCCGGCCAGGTCCGCCGGCTCGAACCGCGCGACCCGGCCGCCAAGATTCCCCACATGGGCTGGAACACCATCCGCCCGGCCAGCCCGCTGTTCGACGGCCTGGGCTTTGCGCCGCACATGTACTTCACCCACAGCTTCGTCTTCGACCCGGCCGACCCGGGCGACATCGCCGCCACCTGCGACCACGGCGGCCCGTTCGTCGCCGCCGTGTCGCGCGACAATGTCATGGGCGTACAGTTCCACCCTGAAAAGTCGCAAGAGGCCGGTCAGCGGCTGCTGGCCAATTTCCTGGAGCTCAAGCTTTGATCCTCTACCCGGCCATCGACCTCAAGGACGGCCGCTGCGTGCGTCTGCTGCATGGCGACCTCAGCAAGGAGACGGTGTTCAACGCCTCTCCGGCCGACCAGGCCACCGCCTTCCAGACCCAGGGCTTCAACTGGCTGCACGTGGTCGATCTCAACGGCGCCGTCGAGGGCCGGGCGGTCAACATCGAGGCGGTCAGCGCTATCCTCGAGGCCGTCTCCCTGCCGGTGCAGCTGGGCGGCGGCATCCGCACCCTCGAACAGATCGAAACCTGGATCGAAGCCGGCATCAGCCGCGTCATTCTCGGCACGGTGGCCGTACGGGACCCGGACCTGGTCAAGAAGGCCGCCCGCCTGTGGCCCGAGCAGATCGCCGTCGGCATCGATGCGCGGGACGGCATGGTGGCGACGCAGGGCTGGCTCGAAACCAGCGACATCGGCGTCGTCGACCTGGCCCGCAAGTTCGAGGACGCCGGGGTGGCCGCCCTGATCGTCACCGACATCGGCCGCGACGGGGCGATGACCGGCGTCAACGTCGCCCAGGTCGGCGAGGTGGCCGACGCCGTCTCCATCCCCGTCATCGCCTCGGGCGGCGTCGCCTCCCTGGCCGACATCGAGCAGCTGAAGGCCCGCCAGGGAGTTCCCATCGCCGGCTGCATCCTCGGCCGCTCGCTCTACGAGGGCGCCATTGACCCGGCCCAGGCCCTGACCCTGGCGGCGGGCTGATGCTGAAGGCGCAAGATGCTTAAGGTCAGAGTCATTCCCTGCCTGGACGTCAAGGACGGCCGCGTGGTCAAGGGTGTCAACTTCGTCGCCCTGCGCGACGCCGGCGACCCGGTCGAACAGGCCGCCGCCTATGACGCGGCCGGGGCCGACGAGCTGATGTTCCTGGACATCACCGCCAGTTCGGAAGGGCGCGGCCTGATCCTCGACGTCATCGCCCGCACCGCCGACGTCTGCTTCATGCCGGTCTCGGTCGGCGGCGGCGTGCGCACGGTCGAGGACGCGCGCCGCCTGCTGCGGGCCGGGGCCGACAAGGTCAGCGTCAACACCGCCGCCGTGAACGATCCTGACCTCCTAAGCCGGCTGGCCGACGCCTTCGGCAGCCAGGCCGTGGTCTGCGCCGTCGATGCGAAGGCGCGCGGTGACGGCGGCTGGAACATCTTCACCCACGGCGGTCGGACGGACACCGGAAAGGACGCCGTCGAGTTCGCGGCGCTTGCCGTTGAGAAGGGGGCCGGCGAAATCCTGCTCACCTCGATGGACCGCGACGGCGCCAAGACCGGCTACGACATTCCGCTGCTGCGCGCCGTGACCGCCGCGGCCAGCGTTCCGGTCATCGCCAGTGGCGGGGCCGGCAATGCCGCCGACCTGGTCGAGGCCGTCCGCGACGGTCACGCCGATGCGGTGCTGGCGGCCTCGATCTTCCACTTCGGCGAGGTCAGTATCGCGCAGGCCAAGCAGGCCATGGCCAGCGCCGGCCTGCCGGTGCGACTGGAGGCGGCATGAGCGATCTCGGTGACACCCTGGACCGCCTCTGGGCGACCATCGAAAGCCGCAAGGGCGGCGATCCGGCGTCGAGCTGGACGGCGAAGCTGCTGGCCGATCCGAAGCTGGCGGCGAAGAAGCTGGGCGAGGAAGGGCTTGAGGCGGCGCTCGCCTGCGCCGTTGGCGACAAGCAGAACCTGACCGCCGAGGCCGCCGACGTCCTCTACCACCTGCTGGCCGCCCTCGCGGCGAGCGGTGTGACTCCGGACGAGGTGGCGGCGGTGCTGCAGGACCGCGAGGGGACTTCGGGGATCGCCGAGAAGGCAGGGCGATAGACTCGTCGCCTCCGGCCTATTTCAGCGTCGCCCCGGCCACTCGCCGGCAGGTCGCGGCCGGGCAGTCGGCGGGGTTGGCCTCGGGGGCCACGACATACAGAACGCCCAACGGCCGGCTCCGGCCCTTGGCCTCGATAGCCAGCTTCAGCAGGCTGTCGGTGACCGGATCGCGGGTCTCGACGGCGAAGCGGCGCGGCCCGGCCTTGTCGCCGGCCATGCCCTTGGCGGCCGGGCCGGCGCAGACGATCTCGACCCGGTCGCGATAGGCGGCGATCTCGCTGACCGTGCAGTCGGTCCAGGCCCCGCCTTCCGGGGCGTCCTGGGCGAGGGCCGGGGCGCTGGCGGCGAGGGACAGGGCGGCGATGAGCAGGAGCTGTTTCATGCCGCAAAGGTGCGCAAGCCAGACCGCCGCCGTCAATCGCCTGCCAGGTTGACGCGCGCGTGATCTTTCCCCGACGTCCGCCTTCCCCTAGGGTCGCGGGCGATCATTCAAACCATCGTTTGAATCCAACGAGAGAATCTCATGCGCGACGCCGTCATCGTCTCCTACGCCCGCACCGGACTGGCCAAGTCCGTCCGCGGCGGCTTCAACAACACTCACGGCGCGGCGATGGCCGGCCACGCGATCCAGCACGCGGTCTCCCGCGCCGGTCTCGAAGGGGCCGAGGTCGAGGACGTCATCCTGGGCTGCGGCGGGCCTGAGGGCGCCACCGGCATGAACGTCGCCCGCAACGCCGCCATCTGGGCCGGCCTGCCGGTGACCACCAGCGGCACCACCATCAACCGCTTCTGCTCCTCGGGCCTGCAGGCGATCGCGTCCGCCGCCCACTACATCAAGAACGAAGGCGCCGATGTCGCCGTCGGCGGCGGTGTGGAATCGATCTCGCTGGTCAACGCCGGTGGCCACATGAACCGCTTCCACATCACCGAAGAAAAGCTGATGGAGATCAAGCCGGCCCTGTGGATGGCGATGATCAACACCGCCGACATCGTCGCCAAGCGCTACAACGTCGCCCGCGACTACCAGGACGAATACGCCCTGCGCAGCCAGCAGCGCATCGCCGCCGCCCAGGCCGCGGGCCTGTTCAAGGACGAGATCGTGCCGATGGCCACCAAGATGAAGGTGGTCAACAAGGAAACCAAGGAAGAGAGCTTCGTCGACTACGTCGTGGACCGCGACGAGTGCAACCGCCCCGACACCACGCTGGAAGGCCTGCGGTCTCTGCAGCCGGTGATGGGCGAAGGCAACTTCGTGACCGCCGGCAACGCCAGCCAGCTGTCGGACGGCGCGGCCGCCGTGGTGCTGATGGAGTCCAAGGAAGCCGAGCGCCGGGGCCTCAGCCCCCTGGGCCGCTTCAAGGGCTTCGCCGTCGCCGGCTGCGAGCCGGACGAGATGGGCATCGGCCCGATCTACGCCGTGCCGCGCCTGCTCGAGCGTCATGGCCTGAGCGTCGACGACATCGACCTGTGGGAGCTGAACGAGGCCTTCGCCTCGCAATGCCTCTACAGCCGCGACAAGCTGGGCATCGATCCGGAGAAGTACAACGTCAACGGCGGCTCCATCGCCATCGGCCACCCCTTCGGCATGACCGGCGCCCGCTGCGTCGGCCACGCCCTGATGGAAGGCCAGCGCCGCAAGGCCAAGCTGGCGGTGGTCACCATGTGCATCGGCGGCGGCATGGGCGCCGCCGGCCTCTTCGAGGTGTTCAACTAAGATATCCAGGACCCCGTCGGCTTTGCCGGCGGGGTTCTTTACTCTTTTCGGGTCAGAAACCTTGGCCTGTCTGTCGATACGGCGACACGCCCAACACCTCGCTGGACTTGAGCCCGGCGCCGAAAACACATCGATTCAGCAAGATGAACTGACCCGAGACCTCATCGGGAACGACAGCGTTCGCACATCGTTAAGGGGCAAGGCGCCATTGTGGCGCCTGACTGAACGGAACTGAACGCCATGGCCGTCAAGGCCCTCTTCGCCGCCGCCGCCGCCTTCGCCGTCGCCCTGGCGATGCTCCTGCCTGTCCCAGGCGCGCAATCGCGCCATGCGCAGTCGCAGATCGAAACCATGGATCTCAGCCAGCACTAGGCTCTTCCGGCTCAATTCATTGATCTTGCATCGCCGCCGTGGTCGCTTCGCGCCATGATCCCGGCTGGAGACATCGTGGGCCTCGTGCTCGCCGGCGGCCGCTCGCGTCGGTTCGGCTGGGAGAAGGCCGCCGTGGTTGTCGACGGCCGGCCGCTGCTCGACATAGCCCTGTCCGGGCTGGGGGGCTGCGGCGCCCTGGCCGTCAACGCCCCGAAGGACAGTGAGGCGGCGCGGCTGGCGGCAGCGCGCGGCCTGCCGCTGTTGCCGGATCCCGAAGGCCTGCCCGATGGGCCCCTGACAGGGGTGCTAGCCGGGCTCGACTGGGCGGCCGCGCGGGGCGCCGCCTGGCTGGCGACCAGCCCCTGCGATCTGGCCGACCCGCCGGCCGATCTGGTCGCGCGGCTCGCCGCGGCGGGCGGTTGCGCCTACGCCCTGGCGCCCGATGGCCGCCATCCCTTGAGCGCCCTGTGGCCGGTCGAACTGGCCGAGCCCCTAAGGGCCATCCTGCGCCGCGAGCATCCGCCGGTTCGCGCGGTCCAGGACGACGCCGGCTTCAAAGCCGTGCTGTTCGAGCGCGCCGCGTCTTTTGCCAACCTCAACACGCCCGGCGGCCTTTCGGCCCATGTCCAGGCCTGGGGGCTCAGCCCCGACGGCGCACCCTTCCGCACCCGGTCCAGCTGGCTGCAGCCGGTTCGCGCGGACGGCGTCGCCGCCATGCTCAAGCTGCCGTTCGAGGCGGAGGAGCGGCGCGGCGGTCAGGTCCTGGCCTGGTTCGACGGCCGGGGCGCGGCGCGCGTTCTGCGGGCCGACGACGAGGCGGTGTTGCTGGAGCGGCTGGCCGGCGACATCGATCTGGTCGCCATGGCCGAGGCCTCGGCGACCGGGGACGAGAACGCCTGCCGGGTTCTCTGTACGGTGGTGGGCCAGCTTCACGCCGGCCAGCCGGCGCCCCCGCCGCAGGCCCATCCGCTCCGCCCCTGGTTCGCCGGCCTTGAGCGGCGGGCGGCGAACCATGCCCTGCTGGCCAGGGCCTGGACCGTCGCTGATCGATTGCTCGCGGAGAGCCATGAGCCAAGGGTCCTGCACGGCGACATTCACCACGCCAACGTCCTGCACGATCCGGCGAAAGGCTGGCGGGCGATCGACCCCAAAGGTCTGATCGGCCCCCGCGGCTACGACTACGCCAACCTGCTGCGCAATCCGCCAGGCCGGCGCGCCCGGGATCCGGCGCGTCTCGGGCGGCTGGCCGGGATGGTTTGCGAGATTTCCGGGCTCTCCCGCCGGGAAATCCTCGGCTGGACCCTGGCCCATGCCGGCCTGTCGGCCGCCTGGTCGCTGGAGGCGGGCGACGATCCCGCCCACAGCCTGACCGTCGCCGAGCTTGCCGCCAGCCTGCTCTAGAGGCCGCCGACAGCGCGGAGGCGGGCGATCTGGAGCTCCAGGTCCCGTTCGCGCAGGGCCTCCAGCCGCGCCTTGCGGCGATCGCCGCGCCAGTCGAGCACCCGCGCCGCCAGGGCCATGCGGCCCGTCTTCCGCGACGGGATATCCTGCTGCTGCCCGGCAAATTCCATGACGCTCATGATCCTGTCCTCCCTGACGGTCCGGCGCTGTCGATGGCGTCACTTGGCCAGAGGCAAGCTGACCGCCGCATGAATGGGAAAACGGGGTTCTTTTCAGCCAGCCCGTGTTCTGCACGCTGTGTGCACGGCCAAGCCCCATAAACGCCCCCTTCCTCGGGCCTGTTGAGGATGGAGCCGCCGGGCATGGTGAGCTAGAACCGGCTCAACCTGAGTTGAACAGCGAAGACGGACCATCCATGGCGAACCCACAGGCGGGCGGAACCGGCGCTCGGCGCACCCCGCTGCAGGCCCTGCTCTACTGGGGCATGGTCATCGGTGTCTGGGGGCTGATCTTCCTGGTCGCCTTCCTGGCCGTGTTCGCCATCGACCTGCCCGACGTCTCCAAGCTCAACGACGTCACCCGCCAGCCGTCGATCTCCTACCTCGACCGATCGGGCGCCCTGGTCGCCGTGCGAGGCAGCCAGTACGCCCCGCCCGTCGATCTCGACAAGCTGCCGCCCTACGTGCCCAAGGCCTTCCTGGCCATCGAGGACCGGCGCTTCTACTACCACCCGGGCTTCGACCCGCTCGGCATGGCCCGCGCCACGGTCGCCAACCTCAAGGCCGGCCGCATCGTCGCCGGCGGCTCGACCATCACCCAGCAGCTGGCCCGCAACCTGTTCCTGACCTTGGACCAGAACTGGCGGCGCAAGGTGCAGGAGCTGATCCTCGCCGTCTGGCTGGAGGTGAAGTTCTCCAAGAAGGAGATCCTCGCCCTCTACCTGAACCGCGTCTATTTCGGCGCCGGCGCCTATGGAATCGAGGCGGCGTCGCAACGCTACTTCAACAAGCCCGCTTCGCGGCTGACCATCGGGGAGTCCGCCCTGCTGGCCGGCATGATGAAGGGCCCGTCGCGCTACAGCCCCGTCTCGGCCAAGGAACGGGCCGCCAAGCGGGCCAACGTCGTTCTCGACGAGATGGTGCGCACCAAGGCCATCACGGCCGAGGAACGGGCCGAGGCCGTCAAGTCGCCGGTGCGGGTCTCCTCTGTGCTGGCCAACCAGCGGGCGCAGTATTTCACCGACTGGATGGACAGCCAGGTCCGCGCCCTGGTCGGCGAACCGACCGAGGACCTCTATGTCGAGACCACCCTCGACCTGCCGCTGCAGGCGGCCGCCGAACAGGCGGTGCGGGCCGGCGCGGCCAGGAACAAGGCGGCCGGGGTGCAGCAGGCCGCCCTGGTGGCGCTCGACGCCGAGGGTCGGGTGCGCGCCTATGTCGGCGGCGTCGACTATACCGAAAGCCAGTTCGACCGCGCCTCGGTGGCCCGCCGCCAGGCCGGCTCGGCCTTCAAGCCCTTCGTCTACCTGACCGCCATGGAGCAGGGGCGAAACCCCAATGTCATGGTCGTCGACGAGCCGCTGAAGATCGGAAACTGGGAGCCGCGCAACTACAACGGCCGCTTCGCCGGGGCGATGACCCTGGAAACGGCGCTGGCCCAGTCGACCAACACCGTCGCCGCCCGGCTGGCCAACGAGGTCGGCACCGGCAATGTCGCCGCCACCGCCCGCCGGCTGGGCATCACCAGCAAGATCCAGCTCGATCCGTCGATGGCGCTGGGCGCCGTCGAGGTCAGTCCGCTGGAGATGGCGGCCGCCTACGCCCCGTTCTCGAACGGCGGCTTCAAGGCCCGCGCCTGGGGCATCAGCCGCATCCGCACCGCCTCGGGCAAGGTCCTCTACGACCATAATCTCGAAAAACGTGGCCGCCAGACGGTGATCGGCAGCCCGGCCCTGCCTTACATGAACCAGATGATGCGCAAGGTGGTCACCGGCGGCACCGGCACGGCCGCCCGGGTGCCGGGCTTCGACATCGCCGGCAAGACCGGCACCACCAGCGATTATCGCGACGCCTGGTTCGTCGGCTATACCGGCGGCTTCGTGGTGGCGGTCTGGACCGGCAAGGACGACAACACCCCCATGCGGCGGGTGACCGGCGGCGGCGCCCCGGCCCAGATCTGGAAGAGCTTCATGGGGCAGGCCCTGCCACGTCTGAAGGCCCAGGCCATCCCAGGCGGCGTCATCGCCGCGCCCAGCCAGGATCCCGACCCGATCGGCGACATCATCACCGGCCTCGGCATCGGCGGCGAGGATCCGCCCGAGCCGCAGCCGAGAGCCCCGACCCCGGCCCCTGAACCGGCCCGGCCGCCGGATGAGGTGCCGTACTAGACCATGTTTTCAGGAGTCCGGAGGCAAGCCTCTGGATTCCTTGAACGAGTCCGAATTCGGCTGAAAAGGCCGGAAACCGGAATCTTTTCCGCGCATTGACTCTCGCGGCAATTAGAACAAAACATGAACAATGGTCCCGTTATCGACCCTTTCCGAACCTTGCGACAACCCTGCCCTCGCTCCTCGCGCGGCGCGTCTGGGGCTGGAGGAAGCCTGGGGTGACGGCGCGCCGGGGCGGGTGGCGGCGACCCTGTTCGGCCTGACCCGCGCCGCCGAGGGCGATGATCGGCCGGTGATGTTGGCGGCCCCCAGCGCCTGGCTGCGCGAGCAGGGGCGCTGGTTCCGCGACGGTTTGAAGGGGCTTGGCATTGCGGATTCGCGACTGCTGATGGTCGAGGCCGCCAGGGACGGCCAGATCCTCTGGGCTTTGGAGGAGGCCCTGAAGTCCAACGCCGTCGCCGGCGCGGTGGCGGCGGTCGACAGCCTGACCCTGCTGGCCAGCCGCCGGCTGGACATGGCGGCCCGCGAGGCCAAGGCCACCTGCCTGCTGCTGCGCACCCGCGAGCCGAAGGACATCAGCGCCGCCCGCCGCCGCTGGGCGATCTCTCCGGCCCCCTCGGCGCCGCACCCTTATGACGACGAGGCTCCCGGCGCGCCGCGCATCGCGGTCAGCCTGACCCGCAGCCGGGGCGAGCCGCCCGGCGACTGGATCCTGGAGTGGGACGATGAAGCGCATCGTTTCCGTCTGGCTGCCGGACTGGCCGATCACGGTCTGGTCCCGGATGGCCGGTCGGTCGCCGCCGCCTGACGACGTTCCCTTCGCCCTGGTCGAGAAGGGTCCGCGCGGCCTGGTGCTGTCGGCGACCAACCGCGCCGCCCGCAAGCTGGGCCACAGCACGGGCCAGGCCCATGCCGACGCGCGCGCCGCCAGTCCGGATCTGGTCACCCAGCCGGCCGAGCCCGATCGCGACGCCGAGGCCCTGCGTCTGCTCAGCCTGTGGGCCGAACGCTATTCCCCCTGCGTGGCCATGGACGCCGCCTCTCCCGGCCGCGAAGGCCTGCTGATCGACATGACCGGCGGGGCCCATCTGTTCGGCGGCGAGATCGCCCTGCTGACCGACATGGCGGTGCGGCTCAAGGCCGCCGGCATGCCGGCCCGGCTGGCCATGGCCGACACCGCCGGGGCCGCCTGGGCCCTGGCCCGCTACGGCCCGCGCGACACCCGCCGGCTGGTCCCGGTGGGGGGCAATCGCACGGCCCTGGCCGCCTTGCCGGTCGTCGCCCTGCGGCTGGACGAGGCCGATGTGAAGCTGCTGTCGCGGCTGGGCCTGCGCACCATCGGCGACCTGATGGCCCTGCCCCGCTCGGGCCTCGCCCGCCGCTTCCGGGGCGAGGCCGGCCTGACCCTTGTGCGTCGTCTGGATCAGGCGCTGGGCGCCGAACCGGAGATCCTCGAACCGATCCGCCGGCCGCCGGTCTGGCGGGTCTGGCGCAACGTGCTGGAGCCGCTGATCGATGTCCCCGGCATCGAGACGGTGCTGACCGATCTCGCCGCTTCCCTGTCCGAAAGCCTGGAGCGCGACGGCCAGGGGGCCCGCCGCCTGACCCTGACCGCCTTCCGCGTCGATGGCCGCGCCACCCATCTGTCGGTGGCCCTGAGCGTTCCCTCGATCCGCCCGGCCCACCTGGCCAAGGTGTTGAAGGAGCGGGGTCTGGAACATCTCGACCTCGGCTTCGGGGCCGATGCGGTGATGCTCAGCGCCGACGTGGTCGAGCCGCTGACCGCCATCCAGTCCGATCTCGACAAGGGCAGGGACGGCGACCAGCGGCTGGCCCTGGCCGCCCTGCTCGATCGTCTCGGCGCCCGGCTCGGCGAGTCCGCCGCCTTTCACCTGGAGGCCCAGGCCAGCTGGCTGCCTGAACGCAGCCAGCGCCGCCGCCCGGCCGGCGAGGGCCCGCCGCCGGCCCTTCAGGGGGCAGGCGAGCCGCCGCCCCTGCCGGATCGCCCCCTGTTGCTGCTCGACCCGCCCGAACCGGTCACCGTGCCCCTGGCCAGCCTGCCGGACGGACCGCCGGCCAGCTTCGTTTGGCGCCGGGTGACACACCGGGTCAGCCGGGCCCAGGGCCCCGAGCGGCTGTCGACCGAATGGTGGCGGCCGGGGAAACGTCCGCTGCCCGAGCGCACCCGTGACTACTACCGCGTCGAGGACCGCGAGGGGCGCCGCTACTGGCTGTTCCGCGAAGGCCTGTACCAGCGCGAGGACCAGGCGGTGGAACCGCCGGCGCCGGGCGAGACGGAAAGCCGGCTGGTCGACCGCCCGCCCGCCTGGTGGATGCATGGGGTGTTCGCATGAGCCCCCTCCAGCAAAGTTACGCCGAGCTCGACGCCATCACCAACTTCTCCTTCCTGGAGGGCGGCTCGCACCCGGCCGAGATGGTCAGCCAAGCCGCCTTTCTGGGCATGAGCGCCATCGGCATCGCCGATCGCAACACCCTGGCCGGGGTGGTGCGCTGCCACCGCGAAGCGAAGCGGATCGGCATGCGGCTGCTGATCGGTTCGCGGCTGGTGTTCACCGATGGCTCGGTCCTGGTCGTCTACCCCCGCGACCGCGCCGCCTATGGCCGCCTCTGCCGGCTGCTGTCCCTGGGCAAGAGCGAGGTCCTGGGCGACACCCATGGCGATCGAACCATCAAGGGCCAATGCCGCCTGACCTTCGAACAGGCGCTGACCTACGCCGAAGGGCTGGTGGCCATCGCCCCGGCCCCGCGCCTTGTCGACGCCGCCTTCGGCGCGCGGTTACGAGACTGGGCCCGGCGCTGGCCGGACCGGCTCTACCTGGGCGCCAACCCTCTCTATGACGGCCGGGACCGGGCCCGGCTGAACCACCTGTCGCGGCTGGCCGACGCCGCCAGGGCCCCGATGCTGGCCACCAACGCCCCCCTCTACCACCACTATGACCGCCGCCCGCTGCAGGATGTGCTGGCCTGTATCCGCGAGGGGACGACCGTCGATGAGGCCGGGTTCCGGCTGCAGGCCAACGCCGAGCGCTACCTGAAATCCCCGGCCGAGATGGCCCGGCTGTTCCGCGGCCACGAGGGGGCCTTGAGCCGCTCGCGGGACATCCTCGCGGCCTGCACCTTCTCCCTCGACGAACTGTCCTACCACTACCCCGACGAGCCGGTGCCCCCCGGCAAGAGCGCCGACCAGCATCTGTCGGACATCACCTGGAAGGGGGCTCGCTGGCGGTTTCCCAAGGGCGTGCCGGACAAGGTCAAGGCGACCATCGCCAAGGAACTGGCCCTCATCGCGGAGCGGCGATACGCCCACTACTTCCTGACCGTCCACGACATCGTCAAATGGGCCCGTCAACCGACAGGGCAGGAGAACACCAAGCCCATCCTCTGTCAGGGACGCGGTTCGGCCGCCAATTCGGTGGTCTGCTACTGTCTGGGCGTCACCTCGGTAAACCCGACCGAGATGGACCTGCTGTTCGAGCGTTTCGTCTCGGCCCAGCGCGACGAGCCGCCGGACATCGACGTCGACTTCGAGCATGCCCGCCGCGAGGAGGTCATGCAGTACGTCTACCGCCGCTATGGCCGCGACCGGGCGGCGATCTGCGCCACCGTCATCCACTACCGGCCGCGTTCGGCCATTCGCGAGGTCGGCAAGGCCCTGGGCCTGACCGAGGATGTCACCGGGGCCCTGGCCGGAACCGTGTGGGGCAGCTGGGGCAGCGAGGTCGAGGAAAAGCACGCCGAACGGGCCGGGCTGTCCAGGGAAGAGCAGCGGATGAAGCTGGCCCTCGCCCTGACCCGCGAACTGATCACCTTCCCCCGCCACCTGTCGCAGCACGTCGGGGGCTATGTGCTGACCCAGGGCCCGCTGATCGAGATGGTGCCGGTCGGCAACGGGGCGATGCAGGACCGCACCTTCATCGAGTGGGACAAGGACGACATCGACGATCTGAAGATCATGAAGGTCGATGTCCTGGCGCTGGGCATGCTGACCGCCATCCAGAAGGGCTTCGACATGATCGAGGCCTTCTACGGCCAGCGTTGGGACCTGGCTTCGGTGCTGAACGACACCGACACCACGCCGGTCTACGACATGTTGTGCAGGGCCGATTCCCTGGGGGTGTTCCAGGTCGAGAGCCGGGCCCAGATGGCCATGCTGCCGAGGCTGCAGCCGCGGGTCTTCTACGATCTGGTGGTCGAGGTGGCGATCGTTCGTCCGGGCCCCATCCAGGGCAACATGGTGCACCCCTATCTCGCCGCGCGCGCCGCCCGGCGCGAAGCGGAGGCGAGGGGCGAGGAATTCCGCATTCCCTTCCCCGAACCCGCGCCACCCCACGACCCCAACGAGCTACGCAACATTCTGCAGAAGACCCTTGGCGTGCCCCTGTTCCAGGAACAGGCGATGCGGATCGCCATGGAGGCCGCGGAGTTCACCGGCGACGAGGCCAACGGCCTGCGTCGGGCCATGGCCACCTTCCGCCATAACGGCACGATCCAGAATTTCGAGGAAATGCTTGCCGGCCGGATGAAGGCGCGGGGCTATCCCCACAAGTTCGCCGACGACTGCTTCGCCCAGATCCGGGGCTTTGGCGAGTACGGCTTTCCGGAGAGCCACGCGGCGTCGTTCGCCCTGCTGGTCTATGTCTCGGCCTGGATGAAATGCGTCCATCCGGACGTCTTCTGCGCCGCCCTGCTCAACAGCCAGCCGATGGGCTTCTACGCGCCCGCCCAGCTGGTCCGCGACGCTCGCGAGCACGACGTCGAGGTGCGCCATCCTGACGTCAACACCAGCGATTGGGACTGCACGCTGGAGCCGAGGCGGGGGGAGGCGCGGTGCGCCCTGAGGCTGGGCTTCCGGCAGATCGACGGCTTTCGCGAGGCGTGGGCCAGCCACATCATGGCGGCCCGGGCCGAGACGGCCTTCGCCTCGCTGGACGACCTGCGCCAGCGCGCCGACCTGCCGGCCCGGGCGCTGGAGCTGCTGGCCGCCGCCGACGCCCTGGG
>SDZP01000309.1 GCA_004144935.1 Caulobacteraceae bacterium
GCTATGACATCGTCCGCACGGATCTGGACGGCTTCGTCCTGGGCGCCAATTTCGAAGGCCTGCAGCTGCAGGGGACCGCCGATCTCGACGGCGTCGGCAACGCGCTCGCCAACAACATCCAGGGCAACAGCGGCGCCAATGTCCTCCTCGGCGGGACCGGCAACGACACCATCAACGGCAATGATGGCGACGACATCATCATCGGCGGCCTGGGCGGCGACCTGCTGCGCGGCGGGGCGGGATCCGACATCTTCCGCATCGCCCACGTCACCACCGGCGGCATCGAGACCGACACCATCTACGACTTCGACGCCGACGAAGACACACTGGACCTTTCCGGCGCCTACGCCGGGAGCCTCACGCTGGTCTCCAGCTTCGGCAAGCACGCCGGCGAGATGACCCTGTCCTTCGCGGCCGGGACCACCACCCTGCGCATCGATAACAACGGCGACGGCCGCTGGGACTACCAGGTCCGCATCAACGGCGACGTCACCGGCCACAGCGGTGACTGGCTGCTCTGAGCCGGAATCGGCCTGCGGCGGCCTGTCGCAGCTGGTTAAGACCTGCGGCAGGTTGTCGCATGTTTCAGGGTTGTCGCCGACGTCGTCGGCCGCAACCCGCCGACTTTGCTTCGAAAGCCGGGCGAACAGGGTGAATCGACGTCCCGCGCCGCCCGCCGACTCACTGGCGCGGGTGGGCTGACCGGCCATAGAGTTGCTCCCAAATGCCTCCGGCGCGGCCGGGGGACAGGCAGCGGCGGGACCCCTCGCTGGCCTTGCACGGGGGCTACCAGATGGCGAATATCGTCGGCGACAACAATCCCAACACCCTGCCCGGCACCAATGCCGACGACACCATAAGCGGTCTCGCCGGTGACGACATCCTGCAGGGCCTGGACGGGAACGATGTCCTCGACGGCGGCGCCGGCAGCGACCAGCTGCAGGGCGGCGCGGGCAGCGACACCGCCACCTGGGCCGGCGCCGGCGAGGGCGTGGTCGGCAACATGACCGGCGTCCAGAATCTCTCCGGCACGGAATTCGACAGCCTCACCGGCATCGAGAACCTGATCGGCTCGGCCTTCAACGACAGCCTCAACGGCGACGCGCTGGCCAATCGCATCGACGGCGGCGCCGGCCTCGATGTGCTGGTCGGCAACAACGGCGACGACATCCTGCACGGTGACGCCGATGAGGACATCCTGCGCGGCCGCAACGACAACGACCAGCTGTTCGGCGACGGCGGCAACGACATGCTGCAGGGCGGCGAGGGCGACGACCTGGTCAATGGCGGCGACGGCTTCGACCGCGCGACCTTCTTCCTCAGCCAGGGGACCGACCTCCAGGTCGGCGCCACGGTCGACCTTTCCGTTCAGGGCGTGGCCCAAAACACCGGCCACGGCATGGACACCCTGGTCGGCATCGAGCACGTCTCGGGCACCACCCTCGCCGACACCCTGACCGGCAACGGCGGCGATAACTGGATCTGGGGCGAGGGGGGCGGCGACACCCTGAACGGGGCCGGCGGCGACGACCTGCTGGAGACCGGCTCGGCCGGCGACAACAACCTCAACGGCGGCGACGGCGTCGACACCGCCAGCTTCAACAGCAACCAGGACTTCACCAGCGGCGTGGCGATCAGCCTGCTGCAGCAGGGCGAGGGGCAGGCGGTGGCCGGCGGCGGCAGCGTCACCCTGACCGGCATCGAGAACCTGTCCGGTTCGAGCTTCGACGATCTGCTGACCGGCGACGACGCCAACAACCGGCTGGGCGGCGGCGAAGGCGACGACCTGCTGACCGGAAATGGCGGCAACGACATCCTGGACGGCGACGGCCTGACCCGGGCCCAGACCCAGATGGGCGGCTCCGGCCCGATCGGCCATGAGACCGACCTGGGGGCCAACCCGGCCAACCTGGCGATCGACGGCGACGACACCCTCAGCGGCGGCGACGGCGACGACGTGCTGCATGGCGGCGGCGGCGACGACATCCTGCTCGGCGGGGCCGGCAGCGACGTGATCGACGGCGGCGACGGCGTCGACACGGCCAGCTTCGGCGACTCGACCCAGGCCATGTTCGCCGACCTGCAGGCTCATTACGCCGGCGACACCGACGGGGTGGAGATCGAGAACGACCAGCTGCTCGGCATAGAGAACCTCGAGGGCTCCAACTTCGATGACGTCCTGCGCGGCGACGCGGGAGCCAACGTCATCTCCGGCGGCGACGGCGTCGACCAGATTCTCGGCCGCGCCGGCGAGGACACCCTCGATGGCGGCGACGACGACGACTTCCTGCGCGGCGACGCCGGCGACGACCAGGTCAACGGCGGCACGGGCAACGACTATGTCCACGGCGGCGAAGGCGACGACATCATCGACGGCGGCGACGGCGTCGACCGGGTGGCCTTCTCCCTTCAGGCCGGCGACGTCCAGACCGGCGTCACCGTCGATCTCAACGTCCAGGGCGTGGCCCAGGACACCGGCCATGGCTTCGACGTCCTGATCGGCATCGAGCACGCCTCGGGCACCATCTACAACGACACCATCGACGGCGGGTCGGGCGACAACTGGCTGTGGGGCCAGGACGGCGACGACTTGCTGCTGGGCGGCGACGGCGACGACATGCTGGAGGTCGGGACCGGCAACCACACCGTCGACGGCGGCGGCGACATCGACATCCTCAAGTTCAACCTGATGGGCGAGACCCCGACCAACGTCGTCTTCTCCCTGGCCCTGCAGGGCGAGGAGCAGGTGTTCGGCGGCGGCACGATCATCGCCACCGGCATCGAGCATCTGTCAGGCGGCGCGGGCGACGACTTCCTGACCGGCGACACCGGCGGCAACATCATCGCCGGCGGCGCCGGCGGCGACACCCTGGAGGGCGCCGGCGGCGACGACCTGCTGCTCGGCGACGGCCTCTATGGCGTCACCGGCATCGGCTACAGCGGCGACATTACCTACGAGGAAGACAACGCCGCGACGGAGGGCGACCCCGCCCTCAGCGGCGACGACCTGATGTACGGCGGCGACGGCAACGACCGCATCGTCGCCGGCGGCGGTGTCGACGAACTGCATGGCGACGCCGGCGACGACATCCTGGAGGCGGGCGCCGGCGACGACATCATCGACGGCGGCGCCGACTACGACATCGCCGTCTTCAGCGGCGCCCTGGCCGACTACGTCACCTTCCTGCAGGACGGCCAGCTCTACATCACCGACCTGCGCGCCGGCTCGCCGGACGGCACGGACCATCTGATCGACATCGAGCTGGCCCAGTTCAGCGACGGGACCCGAACCGCCGCGGAACTGGCCCAGGTGGCGCCCGGCACGGTCCAGGACCTGCTGCAGACCACGGTCGGCATAGCCTCCTCGCTGGACGCTTCCCTGCTCCTGCTCAACGACAGCTTCACCGAGGGCGACGACGCGCCGGTGGTGACCAATGTCTTCGGGGCCGACGGGGTCACCGTCAGCCTGATCGAAGGCAAGCTGGTCATCGTGGCCTCGACCATCAACGGCGGCAGTTTCAACTACACCGTCCAGGGGGCCTTCGGCCCGGCCACCGGCCATGTGGTCGTGCTGCCGGTGGCGACCAGCAGCGCCGCCAATGTCGTCAGCCCCTCGGTCTCGGCCTCGGTGGTGGCGGTCGACTTCCAGGGCCAGGGCGGCAACGACACCCTGACCGGCTCCGACAATGCCGACCATCTGGTCGGCGGGGCCGGCAACGACAGCCTGACCGGCGGGGCGGGCGCCGACCGCCTGGAAGGCGGGACGCAGAACGACACCTATGAGGTCGACCAGGCCGGCGACGTCGTCGTCGAACTGGCGAACGAGGGCGACGACCTGGTCATCAGCGCGATCGACTACACCCTGGGCGCCAACCTCGAGCGGTTGACCCTGACCGGCTCGGCCATCACCGCCACCGGCAACGCGCTGAACAACACCCTGACCGGCAACGACCAGGACAATGTGCTGGACGGCCTGGCCGGCGCCGACATCATGAAAGGCGGCCTCGGCAACGACACCTTCCATGTCGACGACATCGGCGACACCGTCTCCGACACCGGCGGCGTCGACACCGTCATCACCACCCTGAACAGCTACACCCTCGGCGCCACCACGCTTGAGAACCTCACCTTCGGCGGGTCGGGCAATTTCAACGGCACGGGCACCTCGCTGGCCAATGTCATCACCGGCGGGTCGGGCAATGACCGGCTGGAGGGCCTGGCCGGGGCGGACACCACCGTCGGCGGCCTGGGCGACGACACCCATGTGG
>SDZP01000310.1 GCA_004144935.1 Caulobacteraceae bacterium
GGGTTCACCTTGTCGGTGGCGATAATCCAGTCGGCGAGGAAACGATAACCACTCCCGTCAGGGTCGTGGAATCGGGCGGGATTGAAGCTGGCGAAGGCTCCGACCAACGCTCGCAAGCGGTTGGGGTTCTTCGCATCGAAGTCCGGATGGGTGGTCAGGCCCATGACCCGACCCAGCGCCAGCTCCGACGGGTCGCGCGCCTGGGCGGCGAACCATTTGTCGATGACCAGCGGCTCGTGCTTCCAGCGGGCGTGGAAGGCCGACAGGGCGGTGTCGGCAGCCTCGCCGCCCAGGGCGATCAGGGCGTTCAGGCCGCCGATGGCGTCGGTCATGTTGTCCGCCGCGCCGTAGTGGGCGCGGGCCCGTTCAATCACCGCCTCGGACGGCTGGGCGGTCATCAGGTCCAGCGCGGCGTTGCGCAGGGCGCGTCGGCCGGCGGCCTCGGCGTCGGCCGAGAAGTCTCCGGCATGGGCCAGCGCGTCGTGCAGGCGGATCAGGCGATCGGCCAGCACCTCGGCCAGCCGACCGCGCAGCGCGTCCCGGGCGTCCCGGATGGCGGCGGGGTCGGCCGGCTGCATGGCCATGGCCAAGTCCTGCTCGCTGGGCAGGGCCAGCAGCAGGGCCTTGAAGGCGTCGTTGGCGGCCTGGTCGTCCAGGGCCCGGCCGAGGGCCTCGGCGAAGCGGGTCTCGCCGGCCGCATCGGCCTGGCCCGCCGCCCGCGCCAGCATCAGCCGGGTGGCCAGCCGCTGGCCGGATTCCCAGCGGTTGAACTGATCGCTGTCGGCGGCCAGCAGGACGTAGTCGTGCTCGGCGGGGGCGTCCGTCTCCAGGGTCACCGGGGCCGAAAAGCCGCGCAGGGCCGACAGCACCGGGGTGCGCCTGACGCCCTCCAGGGTGACCGTGGTCTCCGCCCCGTCGAGCACCAGGATCTGCGTTTCGGCCTGCACCCGGCCATCCTCGTCCAGCAGGCCGAGCGCGATGGGCAGGGGAAGGGCGGTCTTGGTCGGCTGGCCGGGCGTCGGCGCGGTGACCTGGCGGAGGGTCAGCTCCAGCTTGCCGCTGGCGGCGTCGTAGCGCCGGTTGATGGTGACCTTCGGGGTGCCGGCCTGTTCGTACCAGCCGAAGAAGGCGTCCAGATCCTTGCCCGTGGCGTCCGCGAAGCACTGGATGAAGGCCTCGACCGTGGTCGCCTCGCCGTCGTGCCGCTCGAAGTAGAGATTCATCCCGGCCCAGAAGCCCTCGTCGCCGAGCAGCGCCTTGAGCATGCGGATGACCTCGCTGCCCTTCTCGTAGATGGTCGCCGTGTAGAAGTTGTCGATCTTCAGGTAGCTGCTCGGCCTGACCGGGTGGGCGAGGGGGCCGGCGTCTTCCGGAAACTGGCGGGCGCGGAGGGCCTTGACGTCCTTGATCCGCTGCACGGCCGCGCCGCGCATGTCGGCGCTGAACTCCTGGTCGCGGAAGACGGTCAGGCCTTCCTTCAGGCAGAGCTGGAACCAGTCGCGGCAGGTGATGCGGTCGCCGGTCCAGTTGTGGAAATACTCGTGGGCCACGACGCTCTCGATGCGCTCGTAGTCCATGTCTGTGGCGGTCGCCGCGTCGGCCAGCAGCAGGGAGGAGTTGAAGATGTTCAGCCCCTTGTTCTCCATGGCCCCGAAGTTGAAGTCGCGCACGGCGACGATCATGAAGAGGTCCAGGTCGTACTCGCGGCCGAACACCTCCTCGTCCCACTTCATCGCCCGCTTCAGGCTGTCGAGGGCGTACTCGGCCCGCGCCGCCATGCCCGGGTCGACGAAGACCCTCAAGGCGACCTCGCGGCCGGTCATGGTGGTGAAGCTGTCCTCCAGCACGTCCAGCTCGCCGGCGACCATGGCGAACAGGTAGCAGGGCTTGGGGAAGGGGTCCTCCCAAACGGCAAAGTGGCGATCGCCGGTCGTCCCGCTGTCGATCAGGTTGCCGTTGGCCAGCAGGTGGTGGAAACCGCTGTCGGCTTCCATCCGTACGGTGTAGCGCGACAGCACGTCCGGCCGGTCAAGGAACCAGGTGATCCGCCGGAAGCCCTCGGCCTCGCACTGGGTGCAGAACCGGCCGCCGGACATGTAGAGGCCCATCAGCACTGTGTTGCCGGCCGGGTCGATCTCGACCTCGGTCTCCAGGGTGAAAGCCTCGGGCAGGCCGGCGAGGGTCAGCGTCTCAGCTGTCACCTCGAAGGGGTGGTCCTGGCCATCGATTTTGATCGAGAGGGTTTTCAAGCCTTCGCCGTCGAGCACCAGCGTATCGGCCTCGCCGTTGCGGCGGACGCCGAGCGTCGCCTTCACCCGCGTCGCGGCGGGCTGCAGGTCGAAGTCCAGATGGACCGTCTCGATCAGGTGGCTGGGCGGGGTGTAATCGGAGAGCCGGACGGGCTGGGGCGTTTCGGTGCGCATCCAAGGGATGTAGCGCGGCGCCGTGGCGGATGCGAGGCCGCCACGAACTTGTTAGCGCTCAGGCCTCGCCATGGATGACCGCCCGATCGGCGCCTTCATGGCGTCGATGAACACGCGCAGGGCGGCCGGCGGGTTCCGGCGGCCGGCGTAGTAGAGATAATTGGCCGGCAGCATCGGTCGCCAGTCGTCGAGCAGGCTGACCAAGGCGCCGGACGCCAGATAGGGGGCGGCCTGGGGCTCTATGATGCAAGCGATGCCGAGACCGGCGACAGCGCCTTCGCAAAGCATGTCGATGTCGTTGGTCACGAAGGCCCCGGGGGCGTCCATGGTCGTGGTCTGACCGTCGCGCTCAAAGGTCCACTGATAGATCGAACCGGCCGACGGAAGGCGATAGTTCAGGCACCGATGTCCTCGCAGGTCCGGCGGGCTTTGCGGCGTCCCGAAGACGGCCAGATAGTCGGGCGATGCGGCAATGGTCAGCCTGACCCCGTCGTCCAGCCGGACAGACACCATGTCCTGCTCCAGCGAAGGCGCACGACGGATGCCGGCGTCGAACCCGGCGCGCACGATGTCGACGAGGCCGTCGTCGACAATGAGCTCGACGGTCACCTCCGGATAGTCCCGGCCGAACTGCTCCAGCCTCGGCAACACGACGCCGAACGCTGCGGACCGGTGGGCGCTGATCCGCACCCGGCCTGCGGGCCTGGCCCGGTCGGAGTCCAGTGCGGCCAGAGCGGCGTCGACCTCCGCCATGGCCGGGCGAAGACTGGCCAGAAGACGCTCCCCTGCCTCGGTAGGGGCGATGCTTCGGGTCGTCCGGTTCAGCAGCCGCATGCCCAGACGCGTCTCCATTGCACGCATGCGGTGGCTCAGGGCCGAGGCGGTGACGCCCAGCCTTGCCCCAGCCGCCGTGAAGCCGCCCGCATCCACGATGGCCGCGAAAATCGCCAGGTCGTTCCAGGTCTCGCGATGCATTGATGAGGTCTGCTCAAAAGGTCTGGTGATGAGATGGTGCTACCGCTCAACGGCCGTCATGTCCAATTGAGGGGTCCAGACTTCGCAGGAACCGTCTCATGACCCTCGCCAACTACCGCCCCCTCGGCCGCTCGGGCCTGATCGTCAGCCCTCTCGCGCTCGGCACGATGACCTTCGGCGTGGCTCGCTGGGGCATGGATCGCCCCGAGGCCGAGGCGGTTGTCGATGCCTATGTGGAGGCTGGCGGCAATCTCATCGACACCGCCGACGTCTATGCCGGCGGACGCGGGGAAGAGATGCTCGGTGAGATCGTCGCCGAGCGCGGCATCCGTGATCAGCTCGTCCTGGCGACCAAGTCCGGCTTCGCGACCGGCGTCGGTCCGCATGCCGGCGGCAACGGCGCCAAGCACATCCATGCGGCGCTCGACGGCTCCCTGCGCCGCTTGCAGACCGACTACATCGATCTCTACTGGATCCACGTCTGGGACTCGCTGACCCCGCCCGAGGAGCTGCTGGAAACCATGGCCGGCCTCGTGAGGGCCGGGAAGATCCGCTACTGGGGCATGTCCAACACCCCGGCGTGGTATGTGGCCCGCGTCGTCACCCTTTCGGCGCTGCGGGGCCAGCCGGCCCCCATCGCGCTGCAGGTCTTCTATTCCCTGGTCAGCCGGGAGCTCGAGGCCGAACATGTTCCGCTGGCGACCGATGTCGGCCTGGGCGTCACGCCTTGGAGCCCCCTGGCCTACGGACTGCTGACCGGCAAATACGATCGGGCCAGCGTCGAGGCGGCCCCGTCCCGCGCAGGCGGATTGCCCAACGAGGCGGCGAGCGGTGGGGGGAGGCCGGAAGGCGACAACAGGCTGGACGG
>SDZP01000311.1 GCA_004144935.1 Caulobacteraceae bacterium
AGGTGATGACGTGGTCGCCGGGCTTGCAGGTGCGCACCTCGCTGCCGACCGCCTCGACGACGCCGGCGCTCTCGTGACCGAGCACGGTGGGCAGCGGGAAGGGGTATTTGCCTTCCACGAAATGCAGGTCGGAGTGGCAGACGCCGGCGGCCTTGGTGCGGATCAGCACCTCGTGCGGACCGGGCTTGCCGATGGAAACATCCTCGATGAGGAGGGGCTTGCCCACCTCGCGCAGTACCGCCGCCTTCATGCCGTGCTCTCCCGAACGATTGTTTGAGAGCACGTTATCGCTGTTCACCCGGTGAGGGATAGAGGCCTGATGCGAAATCTCGACGATGGGCGGGGGCGAGGGAGACGACGCCGTCCGGCGCGCGCTCTGCGATTGATGATGCGGCCTTTTGACAGCGGCGTGCGGTCGGCCTAACCCGCCCTGATGTCCACCAGCCTGCTCTTCGCCACCCGCCTCTACCGCGCCGAACTTGCCGAGGAGCGCGGCTTTGAGCCGCTGCTCGAGGACCTGACCGACGCCTGCGCCATGATGGCCGACGAGGACGAGGCGGGGCGGGCCTGGTCGAAGGCCAACGGCTATCCGGGCTACACCTCCTATTCCTCGCCGGGGCCGCTGTGGACGCGGGCCAGCGCCTTTGGCGACCTGAAGACCCGGCTGGACCGCCATGCGCGGGCCTTCGCGCTGGACCTCGGGCTGGACCTGGCCGGAGGGAAGCTGCGGCTCGACAGCCTCTGGGTGAACGTCCTTAAGCCGGGCGGCGGCCATAGCGGCCACATCCACCCTCACAGCGTGCTCAGCGGCACCACCTATGTCGAGGTGCCGCCCGACGCATCGGGGCTGAAGCTGGAGGACCCCAGGCTGGCGATGATGATGGCCGCGCCGATGCGGCTGGCCGAGGCGCCGGCCGACCAGCAGCCGTTCGTCTATGTGACGCCCCGGGCCGGAACCCTGCTGATGTGGGAAAGCTGGCTGCGGCACGAGGTGCCGGCCAATCCCGGCAAGACCGACCGGGTCTCGATCAGCTTCAACTACGGCTGGCGATAGGGACGCCAAACCTGAACGCCGGATAACGCCGTCGTCCGAGATTGCATTCAGGCAGACTGATTCATGGTGGGCCCATGGAGCAACACCGCTCCGTTTGGGAGGCTACCATGACCAAGACCATCACCTACCTCGCCGGGTCCGCCATCGCGGCCCTCGTCTGCGCCGCCGCCGGCAGCGCGTCCGCCGCCGACATCGACTGCCCGCTCAGCCAGGCCCGGCGCACCATCGTCGACACCCTGCCGGGCGGCTGGTGGACGACGCCGCAGGTCAACAGCCTGTCGGAGACCAAGATCGTCACCATCGGCGGCCAGAAGGCGCTGATGTGCGTCTACGGCGGCTCCGGCTCGATCCAGCGCAATGCGCCCCCCGGAATGCTGTGCACGACGCGGCCGACCGGGTTTCGCTGCACGCCGATGGTCTTCCTGCCGCCGGTCCCGCCGCCGTCTCCGCCGGTCACCTTCTCCACCGGGGGGGTGGTGGTGCCGCAGACCTATGAGCTCAACCTCGACAACGGCAATGTCGGCGGCGGCTCCGGCGCGGACCTCTGGTTCCAGGCGGTGACCTCGACCGAGCGCTACCTGACCCCGATCAACGGCGCGATGATCGCCGTCGGCGACCGCTCCAACCGAGGCCGCAACGGCTGCCGCGTGGCCAGCTTCTCCAGCGGCCGAGTCCCGCTCTCGGCCGTGCCGGTCGGCAGCTACATCTGCATGAAGACCAATCAGGGCCGCACCAGCCAGTTCCGGATGAACGCCATCACCGGCCTGAGCGTGAAGACCCTGGAGATGGGCTACACCACCTGGGCCAACTAGGCGGCGATGGCCGCGCGTCGGACGGGCCTGCGACCTAACCGTTGCGGGCCCGCACGCACATCCGGCGGCCCTCGTAGAGGTCGCCGAACAGGCTGCCGTCACGGGCGGCGTCCTTGCGGGCCCGCTCATAGGCCCGGTTCTCGGTGATGGGCCGCTCGCCCTTGCCGCAGATCGGTGCCTCCACCCGCTGGGCGTTCTCGCACAGGCAGAGATCGTAGCGCTGGTCCAGGCGGCTGGCCTGACCCTGGCAAGTCGCCGGACGGGAGGCGCCGCCGACATCCAGGCAGATGACGCCCTTGGTCGGTTCGATGGCTGACCCCTGGGGCGAGGCGTTGACCACGCTGCTGGCGCCGAAGGCCAACAGGGCGGCGGCGGATATCAACAGGCTGCGCATGGAAGATCCTCCAGATCCTGGGAGGATAACACGCCCCGGGCGCGTTTTGCTCCGCCGCCTACCAGCGTCGCTTGCCGCTGACCGTCTCGAAGAACAGGCGGAAATCGCCCATCAGGCTGAACAATGGATACTGGAAGGTGGCGGGACGGTTCTTCTCGAACACGAAATGACCGACCCAGGCGAAGCCGTAGCCGACCAGCGGCGCGGCCGCGAAGAACCAGGGATTGACCAGCACGCCGGCGGCGAGGGCGGCGATCACCAGCCCGGTGCCGACCACATGCATCCGGCGGCTGACCGGGTTGGCGTGCTCGGTCATGTAGAAGGGGTAGAAGTCGTGGAAGGTGCGATAGCGCTCGCCGGCGGGAAGCTTTGCCATGCGGTGAGGATCGGCGACTGCGCCGCCCTGGTCAAGAAATCGCCGCGATATCCACGCCGAACCTGCACGGCTTGCTCAGGTGATGTTCAGAATTGCTGTGTCAGGGTGGGATCATCAAGGAGTGAAAGTGTTAGTCCGATGACCGCCCCTATCGCCGACAGGCAAATGACCGAACAGCATCTGATGGACACCTGGGTGTTCCGGCTGGCCGAAGCCGCCGCTGCCCGAGCCCTCTACGAGGGCCTGCCGTCGGACCTGCGGGATGGCGCCGAACTGCGGTGCGGAATTACGGGCGCCGAGCTGCGCACGCCGTCGGACGAGGCGGCGGACTGGGTGCGGGGTCATCTGCAGGCGGCCTAGGGCAGGGCCGTCGTCCCGCCTTCCACCGTGCGGTCGATGAACCGCTCCATGTTGTGCGCTTCCATCGACAGGGTGAGCCTGCGGCCATCACGCAGGATGAACACCAGGTCGTTCTCGGCCTTCTCATAGACATGGACGACATCGCGCCAGTCGTAGCGCCGGCTGCGCCGCCAGTAGTCGACGAAGGTGAAGCCCTTCTCGTCCATGGTCAGGCGCCACCACAGCAGCAGCGGCGACATCGCCAGGCATAGCGCCCCGAAGCCGCTGGAAAAGCTCAGGACGACCCATTGCGGCGCCTCGGGGTCGAGCCAGCCAAGGATCAGGATGCCAAGGGCGATCAGGCCGCTCAGCGGCCCCATGGCGGCAGCCGCCAAGGGATAGCGGATCTCGTTCGGCGGCAGTCGTCCGAACCTGCGGACCAGCGCCGCGAACCCGAAGCAGAACCCCATCATCAGGCCGAACCGCAAGATCATATCCAGCCCTTGCCGCCATGCGGGCTTCGGCGGAGGGACCGGTCTGGCGACCTGCGCCTGCCGGTACGCCTCGGCCCAGACCCGCAGCCGGTCGGCAGGCAGGGCGCTGTTGGCATGCTGGAAGACATGGGCCTGGTAGTCGTAGGCCTCGGCCGGCGAACTGTTGCGCACGATGACGGACCTCGCGACCTGCTGGCCCGGGCAGACGGTCGCCATCGCTGCGTCGGGCGGCAGGCCAGGGCCGACGATCTCGGATGAGAAGCCGGCATCCGGCGATGACCGCGCGAGGCTCGCGAAACCTTCCGGCGAGGGGCGGGTCAGGGTGCGATCCGACAGCCGGCGCATCGTGCCCTTGGCGCAGTCGAAGCGGGCGCGAGTCTGGTTCATCGGCGCAACGCCGTCGCCGCCCGGCGCGTCGAAGGTGATGAAGCTGGCGGTCACCCCGCCCAGCCTGTCGCGCAGGATGCTGTCGGTCTCGACCAGCACCAGCTTGCCGCAGTCACAGCTGGTCACCCGGTAATCGGCGGCCAGGGCCGTCGCCGGGGCGAGCAGCAGCAGGAGGAGGACGAGCAGCCAGCGCATGGCGCCAGTTTTTGCGATCTCGGCCTAACGGCGGCTCAACGATCAGGATGAACCGCGCTTAACCCCGAAACGAAAAACGCCCCGGAGGTGATCCGGGGCGTCTTCGTCTCTAGCTGTCCAGGAAGCTGCGCAGCTTCCGGCTGCGGGACGGATGCTTCAGCTTGCGAAGCGCCTTGGCCTCGATCTGACGGATCCGTTCGCG
>SDZP01000312.1 GCA_004144935.1 Caulobacteraceae bacterium
GCCCTATGCCGCCCTCGCCGCCCTCGGTGACCTGCAGATCGAGGCCGCCATCGTCGACACCGCCAGCGGCGGCGCCGACGCCCTGACCCTGGCCCGCCGGCTGAAGGCCGCCTGCGCCCCACGCCGACTGCCGGTCATCGCCATCGGCGATCCGGACCCGCAACTGGACAGTTTCGCCTTCGACCTGACCCTGGCCCCGCCGCTGCATCCGGCCCAGGCCGTGCTGCGGCTGGAAAGCCTGGTGCGGATGGCCATCGCCGAGGAGGAGTTCGAGCTTCGCCTCGAGACCTTCGCCGACAAGGGACGCCGCCTGGAACTGCCCGAGCAGTCGCCCGGTCCCTATCGCGTCCTGGCGGTCGGCGAGCCGGCCCCGCAGTTCCTGGCCCTCAGCAACGCCCTGTCGCGCAGCGGGGCCGACGTGGTCGGCGCCTTCACCGCCTTTACCGCCTTCGACTACCTGCATGAGCGGGCCTTCGATTCGGTCGTGCTCTGGGCCGGCGACAACCAGGCCGAGGCGCTGTCGATCGCGGCGGGCATGCGCCGCAACACCCGCCTCTACCACATCCCCGCCCTGCTCTATCTGGCGGCCGACAGCTACGTGACCACCTCCGAGGCCTTCCACCGGGGCGTCTCCGACGTCGCCTCGCCGGAAACGCCGGAGACCGAGACGGCCAAGCGGGTCATCGAACTGGCCCGCAGCTACCGCCGCCAGACCGCCATCCGCCGGGCGCTGGAGAAGGCCCGCTCGTCCGGGCTGATGGACGCCGCCACCGGCCTGTTCACCCGGGACCTGTTCGCCGCCCACCTCGTGCGGCTCACCCAGGCCGCCCGCACCCGCAACCGGCCGATGAGCGTCTGTGTCCTGCGCCTCTCCGAGCGGGCCGAGGTCACTTCGGCCCGCGCCGGCGGCTGGCTGGACCGCGCCATCCCGCAGATCGGCTCGATGATCGGCCGCTTGGTCCGCGCCGAGGACACCGCCGCCCGCCTGGGCCCCGAGGTCTTCGCCCTGGCCCTGCCCGGCACGCCGCAGAGCGCGGGCCGCTCGGCCGCCGAACGCATCGCCGCGGTCATCGCCTGCACGGCCTTCGAAGCCGGCGAGGGAAAGACGCCCTTCACCGTTGATTTCGACATCGGCGTCGCCCAGATCGAGCGGGGCGAAAGCGCCGCCGCCGCCCTGGAGCGGGCCGCCGCCCGGGCCCTGCAGAGAGAAGCCGGATGACCGACGCCCCCCAGCCAGGCCCGCAAGCGGGCGAGCCCCTGAAGATCGACTTCATCGCCGATGTCGTCTGTCCGTGGTGCTACATCGGCTGGGAGCGGTTGAAGGCGGCCCTGGCCATGCGCCCGGACGTTCCCGTCGAGGTCATGTGGCGGCCCTTCCAGCTGGATCCGGCCATTCCGGAAGAAGGCGTCGACCGGGCCAAATACATGGCCGCCAAGTTTCCCAACGCCGAGCGCCGCGCGGCCGCCCTGGAAACCCTCGACAAGGAAGCGGCCAGCGTCGGCCTGACGCTCAAGCTGGCCGAGATCACCGTCTCCCCCAACACCAACGCCGCCCACCGCCTGATCCGCTGGGCCCAGACCGTCGGCCTGCAGGCCCCGGCGCTGGAGGCGATCATGAAGGCCTATTTCGTCGAACTGCGCGACATCGGCGATCCGATCGTGCTGGCCGAGATCGCGCAGGCCATCGGCATGGAAAAGCATGTCGTCCTGCAGGCCCTGGCCGAAGGGACCGACAAGGACGCCGTCACCCGCGAACACATCCAGGCCCACCAGGCCGGCGTCAGCGGCGTGCCCTTCACCATCTTCGGCGGCAAGGTCGCCATTTCCGGCGCCGACGTGCCCGAGCGGCTGTGCAAGGCGATCGACAGAGCTTTGGAGGCGGCATGAGCCCGCAGGACGGACAGACCTACGGCCCGCTGATCGGCATCGGCATCGCCGCGGTGGTGATGCTGCTGCGGGCGCGCGGCGGCAAGGCCAAGCCGATGAACGTGGTGACCATGTGGATCGTCCCGGCGCTGCTTTTCGCCGGCTTCGTCGCGGTGACGGCCACCTCGCATATCCACGGCCTGGACTACGCCTGGGTCATCGCCGCCTTCGCCGTCGGCGCCGCCCTGGGCTGGCAGCGGGGCCGGATGATGCCGATCCATATCGATCCGGACACCGGCAAGCCGATGATCAAGACCTCTGTCGCGGCCCTGCTGTTCATCCTGGCGCTGATGGCCGCGCGCCTGGTCCTGCGCCAGGTGCTGGAAGGCAGCGCCGCCAGCCTGCACATCAACCCGCTGCTGGTCACCGACGCCTTCATGGCGCTGGCGGTCGGCCTGCTGGGCGTGGCGCGGATCGAGATGTTCATCCGGGCGCGGCGGTTGAAGGCGGGCCACGGGGCCGTGGCGGTCTGACGGATCCTTCCCCCTCCCCCGGTGGGCGAGGGACTAGGCGGCCGTGATGATCCCCAGGAAGTCCGCCGCCTTCAGAGACGCACCGCCGACCAGGGCCCCGCCAACCTCGCGGGCCTTCAAAATCTCTGCCGCGTTCGACGGCTTCACCGAGCCGCCATAGAGGATCGGCGGGATCCGGCCCGGATCGCCGAACGCCTCGACCAGCGTCTCGCGGATGGCGATGTGGACCTCCTCGATCTGCTCCAGCGTTGGGGTCAGGCCGGTGCCGATGGCCCAAACCGGTTCGTAGGCCACCGCATAGGCCTTGCCGGCCAACGAAGCCGGCAGGCTGCCGCGCACCTGGCCGGTGACGACGCTGAGGGTGTCGCCGGCCTCGCGCTGCGCAAGCGTCTCGCCGACGCAGACGATGGGCTCCAGCCCGGCGCGCAGGGCGGCTTCGGCCTTGGCCGCCACCAGGACGTCGGTCTCGCCATAGCCGGCCCGGCGCTCGGAGTGGCCGAGAATGACCAGGTCCGCCCCGGCGTCGGCCAGCATCTCGGCGGAGATGTCGCCGGTGAAGGCGCCCGCCTCCTCGGCTCGACAGTCCTGGCCGCCCACCTCGACCCCCGTGCCGTTGAGCAGTTCCGCCATCCGCTGGACCAGCGTCGCCGGCGGGCAGAGAGCGACGCGGCAGGCCGGCGCATGGGCGTCGATGGCGGCCGCCACGGCCCGCGCCTCGTCCAGCGACAGCGCCACGCCGTTCATCTTCCAGTTTCCGGCGACCAGCGGGCGGGCGACAGTCATGCGCGGTAGCTCCTTGGATTCGATGGCCGCAACTAGCCGCCCGCGGACGCGATGTCACGCCAACAATCCGCCGCGCTTGCCTGCTCTGGGAAGGGCCGACTATACCCGCCGTTCACGGCCTCGCGCGCCGCCCGTTTCAAAGGTTCAAAAGACCCGATGCTCGCCACTATCAAGAAGCTCATGAAGTCCTGGCTCGCCGCCGGGATCCTTGGCTTGCTCGTCGTCAGCATGGCCTTCCTCGGCCTGGGCACAGATCCCTTCGCCATGCTGGGCGGCAACCTCGGCACATGGGTCATCAAGGCCGGCCCCAACGAGGTCAGCGCGCCCGAGTTCAAGACCCTCTTCGACCGCATGAAAAAGGGCGCCGAGGAGCAGTACCAGCGGCCGATCAGCTATGAAGACGCGGTCAAGGCCGGCATGGAGAAACAGGCTCTGGAAGAGCTGATGAACACCGAGGCGCTCAGCGCCATGTTCACCAAGCTCGGCCTCACGGCCTCCGACGCCCAGGTCGACGAGGCGATGAAACAGCATCTGTCGCAGTACCCGGGTCTGTTCGACGAGATCACCGGTGAGCTGAACCAGCAGGCCTTCGCCGGCCTGCTGAACGACAACGGCCTGACCCCGGCGCAGTACCGCAAGGCGCTGGGCGGCTCGATCGTCGAGGCCCAGTTCTTCGGCGCCATGACCGGCGGCCTCAAGGTTCCGCGCATCTACTCGGCCCTGCAGGGCGCCTTCGCCCTCGAGGAGCGGGACGTCGACTATTTCGTCATCACCCCGGCCAGCGTCGGCGCCATCGCGCCGCCGACCGACGCCGAGATGCAGGCCTTCCTGAAGGAAAACGCCGCCCAGCTGATGCGCCCGGAAATGCGGGTGCTGCAGGTCGTCCGCTTCAGCGCCGAGGACTTCAAGGGCAAGGTCGCCGCCGACCCGGCCGAGGTTCAGAAGCGCTTCGACTTCCGCAAGGACTCGCTGTCGTCCCCCGAAACCCGCAGTTTCGTGCAGATCCCGGTCAAGAACGCCGGCCAGGCGGCCACCGTCGCCGACCGCCTGAAGA
>SDZP01000313.1 GCA_004144935.1 Caulobacteraceae bacterium
CGCTGATTGTTTCGGGTCCGGGCGTCAAGGCCGGCGCCACCACCCGCGGCTTCTCGGTGATCACCGACATCACCCCCACCCTGCTGGACCTGGCCGGCATCGCCCCCGCCCGGCCGCTGGATGGCCGCAGCCTGCGCGGCGTCCTGGCCGGGACCGCGGCCAGCCCCTATGACGCCGCCACCCCCGTCGCCATCGAGGCGGCCGGGGAGGCCGCCCTGTGGAAGGGCGACCTGAAGGCCATCAAGGGCGCCGGCCCGCTGGCCGATCCGGCTTGGCGGCTGTACGACATCGCCCGCGACCCCGGCGAGACCAACGACCTGGCGGCGGCCCGGCCGGCCGCGCTGGCCGAGCTGAAGGGCGACTACGTCGCCTACGCCAGGCGGGTCGGCGTCGCCGAGATTCCGCCGGGCTACACCGCCGACAAGCAGGTGTCGAAGAACATCGCCAGAAGCCTGGTGCGCACGTTCCGGCCGGTGGTGCTCGGCGGGCTGGCGGTCCTGCTGCTGGTCCTCGTCGGCCTGGCCGTAGTCATGCGCCGGGCCGGCGAGAGCTGGGGCCGCATCGCCGCCCGCCTGCTGCTCGGCGTCGTCGGCGTCCTGGCCCTGGTGATCGCCAGCCGCTTCTGGCTGGCCCCGGCCGAGGCCGCCGCCCAGTTCGCCCTCGAGCCCAAGGGCGTCGCGGGCCTGGGCACAATCCGCGCCGACATGGCCGCCTTCTTCGCCGCCTGCGGCGGGCTGTCACTGATCGCCGCCGTGCGCCGGGAGAGCCGCTGGCTGTGGCCGGTGCTGCTGATCCTGGCGCTGGCGCTCAGCGGCCGGACCCTGAACCTGCTGCTCACCGGCGGCGGCCCGGGCGTCATCCCGCCCATGGTCGTCGAGGCGGTGCTGATCGGGATCACCGTGCTGGGGATGCGGTCGCTGCCGAGGTCGCGCCCCTGATTCCTTCTCCCCCAAGGGGAGAAGGAGATTGATCAGGCCGCCAGCTTCTTCTCGACCGCCGCCTTGCGCACCTTCGACACCGGGTTCGAGAACACCATCGCCCCGTCGTCGACCTTGCCGAACTTCAACGTCATCAGGTCGAGCGCATAGTTCTGGTGCTGCTTCCACGGCGCCTTGGCCCCCTGCTTGGGGAACAGGTGCACCGAGCGCTGCACATAGCCCGACGAGAAATCCAGCCAGTCCTGGTCGCCCTCGTCGCCGGGCCTGCGCACCGGCGTGCACTGCGCCAGCCCGGTCCGGGTCATGTGGTTCAGCAGCCGGCAGACATAGGCGCAGGTCAGGTCGGCCTTCAGGGTCCAGCTGGCGTTGGTGTAGCCGAACGACGAGGCTAGGTTGGGCACCCCGCTGTACATCATGCCCTTGTAGCTCAGCGTCTCGCTGAACTTCACCGGCGCCCCATCGACCGCGAACTCGGCGCCGCCCAGCACTTCCAGGTTCAGCCCGGTGGCGGTGACGATGATGTCGGCCTCCAGCGTCTGGCCGGACTTCAGCAGGATGCCCGTCTCGGTGAAGCGCTCGATATGGTCGGTGACCACGCTGGCCGCCCCGCCGTTGATGGCGTCGAACAGGTCGTTGTCCGGCACCAGGCAGAGCCGCTGGTCCCAGGGATTGTAGGTCGGGGTGAAGTGGGTGGCGACGTCGTAGTCGGGGCCCAGCTTCTCGCGCACCATGCCGAGGATCTGTTCCTTGACCTTCTCGGGCCTGGTCCGCGCCATGCGGAAGAACAGCATGCCCAAGAGCACGTTCTTCCACCGCGTGATGCGATAGGCGGTCATCGGCTTGAACTTGGCCTTCAGCCACTCGGCGGCCGGATCCTCGGCCGGGCGGCTGACCACATAGGTCGGCGAGCGCTGCAGCATGGTGACGTGCGCCGCCGTCTTGGCCATCTCCGGCACCAGGGTGACGGCGGTGGCGCCGCTGCCGATGACCACGACCTTCTTGCCCGAATGATCGAGGTCGGCCGGCCAGTGCTGCGGATGCACGATCTGGCCCTTGAAGTCGGCCGAACCGGCAAACTCCGGCCTGTAGCCCGAGGCGTAGCTGTAGTAGCCCGAGCACATGAAGAGGAAGTTGCAGGTGAAGCGCACTGGCGCCCCGTCCACCTCGGCGGTCACCGTCCAGGCGGCCGTCTCGCTGTCCCAGTCGGCGCGCTTGACCATGTGGCCATAGCGGATGTGCGGGTCGATGCCGTTCTCGGCGGCGGTCTCGTTGACATAGGCCAGGATGGACGGACCGTCGGCGATGGCCTTGGCGGCCTTCCACGGCTTGAAGACGTAGCCCAGGGTGTACATGTCGCTGTCCGACCGGATGCCCGGATAGCGGAACAGGTCCCAGGTGCCGCCCTTGGCGGCGCGGCCCTCAAGCACGACATAGGTGCGGTCCGGCGAGCGGTCCTGCAGATGCTTGGCCGCCCCGACCCCCGACAGGCCCGCGCCCACGATGACCACGTCGAAATGCTCGGTTTCCTGCGCCAACACCGTCTCTCCCGATCTTTTATGTTATCGGCGATAATACGGGTGAAACAGGCGTTTGAACAGCGGTTGCTGACGCTGGGTCAAAACACCTCTACCTTCCGATTGTCCTGACGAAAGTCAGGACCCACGGGCAACGCACCAGCCGTGGTGAAGCGGGTGGATCCTGACGTTCGTCAGGATGAGCGGAGATAAGGCCTCAAGACCCCCGAGGCTTCGAAGCTTCCAGCAACCCCGCCCGCTCGTCCGCCGTCATCGGCCGCCACATCCCTTCCGGCAGGTCGGCCAGCTCGATCGGTCCGACCCGCGTCCGCACCAGGTCCACCACCTCCAGCTCGACCAGCTCGCACATCCGCCGGATCTGCCGGTTGCGGCCCTCGACCAGCACGAAACGCAGCCGCCCCGGCATCACCTCCTCGACGATGGCCGGCCGCAGCTCGCGGCCGTCCAGCTCCAGCCCGTGACGCAGCAGCTTGATCTTCTCCTCGGTGATGTCGCCCTCGACCTGGACGAAGTATTCCTTGTCCAGCTCGCTGTCCGGCCCGATCACCGCCTTGGCCAGCACCCCGTCCTCGGAGAGGATCAGCAGGCCCCGGCTGTCCATGTCGAGCCGGCCCAGCGGCGCGAGCTTGTGGTCGGAATTGGGATAGACCTCCGCCTCGACGAACAGGTTGGCGCGCCGCAGCAGCCGCACCGCCGGCACCTGATCCCCCTCTGGCTGGGCCGAGACGATGCCGACCGGCTTGTGGATCAGCACCGTCAGCTTGGTGTCCAGGGCTTCCGTCCCCGCCTCGTCCAGGGTCAGGGTCTGGCCCGGCAGGATCTTGCGCCCCACGTCCTCGACCAGGCCGCCGTCGATGCTCACCAGCCCCTCCGCGATCAGCCCCTCGGCCTCGCGCCGCGAACAGACCCCCGACTGCGCCAGCCACTTGTTGACGCGCACGGGCTCGTCGCCCTCGTAGGTCCAGCTCCGGCTCATGCCGCCTGTCTAGCCGAGGCGAGCCGCGCCGTCAGCCCGCGGCCGCGCGCTTCATGGCCCGCGAGGCCAGGAAGTAGCAGGGGATGGCCAGGGCCGAGAGGCAGGTGAAGACAAACAGCGTCCAGCTCAGCGGATGGACCACCGCCTGGGCCTTCAGATAGTCGGCCAGGAAGCCGGCCCCCGTCGTCCCCAGCCCCAGGCCGACGACGTTCAGGCTGAGGATGTAGAAGGCGACCACGGTCGAGCGCACCTGAGGCGGGCATAGCTCCTGGATCGCCGAGAAGGTCGGGCCATAGAAGACCCCCAGCTGGAAATAGCCGACCGCCACGCACAGCCAGAAGATCGGGTTCTCCGGCGGGATCAGCCGGTAGGTCAGGTTCACCGGCAGCAGGATCAGCAGCACGATGACCATGAACATCGCCCGGTTCTGCCCCGTGCGCCGCACGAAGACGTCGCTCAGGAGGCCGCCGGTCAGGTTGCCGGCCACCCCGGCGGTCACCGCGATCAGGCCGCTGGCCACCGCGATCCAGGCCTTGTCGAAACCGCGCTCGCTGACCAGCCACAGCTGGTCGAAGGCGGCGGCGCCGAGCACCAGATGGATGAACACCCCGGGCCAGGATGACCAGCTGTAGGGGCCGCGATTTGGCCAACGCCCCCAGGAAGGTGCGCACCAGCTCGCCGACCTTCGGGGCCGGCGGCGCGTCCGACGCGACGGCCGCCTTGCGTGACGGCCGGGTCTCGCGCACCGCCAGGA
>SDZP01000314.1 GCA_004144935.1 Caulobacteraceae bacterium
GACATGTACGTCGCCCTGAACAGCGCCCGCGCCTACGTCTACGCGGTCGCCCGCGCCTGCGACGCCGGCAAGACCACCCGCTTCGACGCCGCCGGGGCCATCCTGCTGGCCTCCGAGAACGCCATGATGGTCGCGGGCGAGGCCATCCAGGCGCTGGGCGGGGCGGGCTACACCCGCGAATGGCCGGTCGAGCGCCTGCTGCGCGACGCCAAGCTCTACGACATCGGCGCCGGCACCAACGAGATCCGCCGCTTCCTGATCGGCCGGGAACTGGTCGGCGGCTAAGCGCTTGGCGCGAGCCCGGGTCGGCGCTAGATCGAAGCCATGGCCCGCGAAGACAAAAACAAGATCATCAGCCTCGACCAGCGCCGCGAGCAGGAGGCTGACCGCAAGCGCGCCAAGGCCATGGCCGATCGCGACGCGGCTCGACGCCGCGCGCTGGCCGAGCGTGGCCCGGTCGCCGTGCGCAGCGGCCGGCTGGTCGGGCGGATCCTGGCCGCCGTGATCGTGGCCGCCGTGGTCGCGGCGGTGGTCTACTGGGTGATCGGCTTCTTCGGCTGAAGCCGCACATGGAAAGGGCCGGCCCCCTTACGAGAGCCGGCCCAACACCAAACGACGGTCAAACCGCGTCGTCAGACGACGTCACAGATCAAAGGACGGTTAGAACCCCGCAACCCTTCGATCCGTGAGCGGTTGCCGTGTGTTTTTGGTGAGACACTGGATCACCTCCTTTCAGCTGTTGAGAACAGGACCTTCAGGATATGGGCGCCGCGCCGGTCATTGCAAAGGGGAACGCTCGCCCCGGGGCAAATGTCCGGCGCCTGTGGGTAACCGGCAACGCCGGGGACAGGATTCTGGTGTAGGCCTTGGGTCATGCCGACCTGGGACGTTTCCATCTACGAACGCTACAAGGCCTACCGCGACCGGCCGGCCCTCGACCTGCTGCTGCAGATCCCGGCCGACCTGGAGCCGCGCGTCATCTGGGACCTCGGCTGCGGCGGGGGAGAGCAGGCCGCCCTGCTGGCCCGCCGGCATCCGGAAGCAAAAGTGTTCGGGCTCGACTCCAGCCCCGAGATGCTGGCCAAAGCGCGGGTCCGGCCTGAGCCGGTGACCTGGCTGCAGGGCGACATCGCCGCCTTCGAGCCGCCGTCGCCGCCCGACCTGATCTTCACCAACGCCGCCCTGCAATGGCTGCCCGATCACGCAGCACTGTTTCCGCGCCTCGCGGCCTGCCTGGCGCCCGGCGGCGTCTTCGCCTGCCAGATGCCGACCGCCTTCGAGACCCGCCACCACCAGATCCTGCGCCGCAGCGCCGACGAGGGGCCCTGGGCGGCCCGCACGGCCCCGGCCCGGGTGATCGCCCCGACGCCGTCGTTCGCCGACTACTACGGCTGGCTGGCCACAAGCTGCGCCTTGGTCGATATCTGGAGCACCACCTACCTGCATGTGCTCGAGGGCGAGGACCCGGTCGTCGACTGGATGATGGGCACGGCCCTGCGCCCCTACCTGGACGCCCTGACCGACGAGACCGAACGGGTCGCCTTTCTGGCCGAGTTCACCGCCCGCATCGCGAAAGCCTTCCCGCCGCGCGAGGACGGGGTGACGCTGTTTCCGTTCCCGCGGCTGTTCATGGTGGCGCGTCGGGCCTAGGCGGTCAGTCGAAGAGCTCGGCGGTGACGTCGGCCGGGCCCTGCTCCGGGCCCCATTTCAGCTCGTGGTAGAGGGCGGCCGAACCGTAGCTGAAGATCAGGGTGATAAGCCCGAGGGCGATGGGCGCCAGGACTGCGGAGCCGACCAGCCTCCCGACGCCGGGCAGGTACTCGACACCGATGTAAACGGCCCCCACGCCGCTGCCCAGCACAATGCCGGCCAGCAGGATCAGGGCGAAGACCTGCCAGCGAACCCCTTTGGTCAGCTCGGCGCTCGCGCTCATCGCATCCGACACGCCCGGGCCGTTCATGATCCGCGCCGGAACCGCCACGGACCAGAGGGTCATCAGATAGAGGCCCGGGACGACCAACAGGATCAGCCCCAGACCAATGCCGAGGCTGGTCAGAATGCTCACGCCCCACATCGGCAGGAACAGGCTCCCGGCGACCGAGAGACTCGACCCGACGGTCACGGATTTCCCCTGCTGACGGTTCAGCGCCGCGTGCACCAACGCGGTCTGCCCCACCATGGCGATCAGCCCAAGCGGGATGTTGAACATGTTCTCGGACAGAACCTGGGTGGATTCCGATGCCTGCTGGCTGACCAGCACAGCGACCAGCGCCTCGGGCGCCACGACGAAGAGCCCGATGATCACCAGACCCAGCTGCGGCATCTCGCGGACGCTCTGCCAGGTCCTGGAGAAGACCCGGCCCATCTGGAACCAGTCGCGCCGCCGATCTTCCACCGCCATGTCAGCCCCCAAACAACAGATCGCCAGCCTAGGCGCGTTCAGCCGTGCCGGTCTAGGCGAACACTTCGGTGAGCTCACGGTCACTGTCCTGGCCGCCCCATTTCAGGTCCCGAAACAGCGACGCCGTCCCGTAGGCAGTGAACAGGGCGCCGAAGCCGCTCATCAGGGGCAGGAAGACGCCCCGTTCCAGGAAGGCCCAGTCCTCCGGAAGAGCGTTGATGAACAGGCCCAAGCCGCCCGTCACGACGCCGAACAGGAGCGCCGTGGCGATCAGCAGGCCGAACACCTGCCATCGCACGCCCTTGGTGAGTTCCCCGCTCTCCTCGATGGCGGCGATCACCCCCATGCGCCGATCCGCCCGCACCGGCAGCGCGACGACCCAGATCGTCCACAGCATGACGCCGGGAACGATCAGGAGCAGCAGTCCGAGGACGATGCCGATCCCGGTCAGGATCGCGATCCCGACGGCCGCCGGCAGCAATCGCAGGCCAGCGACGAGCGCCTCGCCCGCGCCCAAGGTCCGTCCACGGCAATGGGCCAACGCGACCTGCACGAGCATGGCCTGGCAGAGCACGGCGGCCAGGCTGATCAGGATCGGGTAGACCGCCGCGCCCCAGATGGCAGCGTAGTCGAACCTGTCGACGACCTCGCCCAGCCTGCGATAGGGCTCCTTCGCCCCGGCCAGCCAGTAGGCCGCCAACTCCGGCCCGACGACCAGGAGCAGCACCGCGGGGAGGCCCACCGGCAAGGTCGCCCCGCAGGTCTCCAGGGCGCGGTCGATCACCCGGCCGAAATCGAACCAGTCCCGCCGCTCGTCCGCGATCGTCATCACATCCCCCCGCCCGCGGCTGGCACTCTATCGGGCGGCAAGGGCAGGCCTCAACCGCCTCACGCCTTCGCCCGCCGCAAATCCACCACCGGCCGCTGCAGGGTGGCCAGCACCGCCTGGGTCGCCGTGTAGCCGGCCCCGGCGGCGTCCTCGAAGGCCTTCCAGTCGCGGATGTCGATGTGGTCGACGTTGGGCAACACCAGCACGTCAGTGGCGTCCCGCGCCGCCAGGACTTCGCGGTTGGTCGACAGGGTGGCCGCGCGCATCAGCAGGGCGACGATCGGCGGGCCTTTGCGCCATTCGCCAGACAGCACCCACTTCACCAGCGAGGGCAGGGCTATGTCCTGCGTGGTGATGCTGCGGCCCCGGGTGACATCCACCCCGACCACGGGCCCGCGCTGCACCGAACGCATGATGTCAGCCGGGAAGTTCTTCATCACCGCCCCGTCAACCAGCACCTCGCCGGCCAGGGTCGAGGGCGGCATGACGCCGGGCAGGGCGATCGAGGCGCGCAGGGCCTCGCGCAGGATCCCGCGCGTGTGCAGCTCGTAGCTGCCCCGCGTCAGGTTGGAGGAGATGCAGAAGAAGGGCAGCCAGAGGTCGGGAATCTCCACATCGCCGAAATGCTCCGCCAGCCGCTGGTTGACCTTGCGTCCGTGGGTCAGGGCGATCAGCGGGAAGGCGATGTCGTCCAGCGGGCTGGTGTCGACGAAGGCCTTGCGGATCCGCCCCTCGAGTTCCGCCTCGGCCCAGTCCATGGCCACGCTGGCGCAGATGATCGCCCCCATCGAGGCGCCGCCGACGAAGTCGATCGGCACCCCGGCCTGCCGCAGCGCCCGCAGGGCGCCGATGTGGGCATAGGCCCGCGCCCCACCGCCCGACAGCACCAGTCCTACGGACCGCCCGGTCAGCAGCCGCGCCATCCGCGCCGCGCAGGGGTCGGAATCGGTCCGCATGTGGAACAGCCGCGCC
>SDZP01000315.1 GCA_004144935.1 Caulobacteraceae bacterium
GCGAAAGGCGCCGAAACTAGGGCGCACCGAGCGCCAGCACAAGCAGAGCCCGGCGCGACGCTCAAGGGTTGCCCGAGGGCGACTCCGTCTCTAAACGGGCGCCTTAGCCTGAATGAAGAACCACGGGGGCCGGGCGCGCATTGGCGCGACCGCTCTCTGACGCGCGAGTAGACAAACCGATGCCGCAGCCCTCTCCCGAACAAGCAGCCAAGGACGCCGCCGTCCGCATGAGCCTGCTCAGCCACGGTGACCAGGGCACGGCCAGTCGACATACCCTGTTCTACTTCTACGGTGGCAACCATCGCGGCCTCGGCCGCGCCGCGGAGGCCGCCGGTTTCAAGGCCGGCCCGACCGTCTCGCTCGACTGGGTCATTCTGGAAACGACGATGGCCGTCGACCCGCCCAGCTTCGCGCCGACGTCGGCGCGGATGGAGGCCTGGGCCGAAGAATTTGGTTGCCGGTACGACGGCTGGGAATGTGCAGTGGTGGTGAACTAGAGATGCCCAAACGTACCGACATCAAGTCCATCCTGATCATCGGCGCCGGCCCCATTGTCATCGGCCAGGCCTGCGAGTTCGACTATTCGGGGGTGCAGGCCTGCAAGGCGCTGCGGGCCGAAGGCTACCGGATCATCCTGGTCAACTCCAACCCCGCCACCATCATGACCGACCCGGAGGTGGCCGACGCCACCTATATCGAGCCGATCACGCCCCAGATGGTCGCCAAGATCATCGAGAAGGAGCGGCCCGACGCCCTGCTGCCGACCATGGGCGGCCAGACGGCGCTGAACACCGCCCTGGCGCTGGAGGCCATGGGGGTGCTGGAGCAGTTCGGCGTCGAGATGATCGGGGCCAACGCCGAGGTCATCGACAAGGCCGAGGACCGCCAGAAATTCCGCAACGCCATGGACCACCTGGGCCTGGAATCGCCGAAGTCCCACGCCGCCCACAACATGGACGAGGCCCTGGCCGGCCTCGACTTCGTCGGCCTGCCGGCCATCATCCGCCCGAGCTTCACGCTGGCCGGCACCGGCGGCGGCATCGCCTACAACGTCGAGGAATTCCGCGAGATCGTCGAGCGCGGCCTCGACCTTTCCCCCACCACCGAGGTCCTCATCGAGGAGAGCGTGCTGGGCTGGAAGGAGTATGAGATGGAGGTTGTCCGCGACAAGGCGGACAACTGCATCATCGTCTGCTCGATCGAAAACATCGACCCGATGGGCGTCCATACCGGCGACAGCATCACCGTCGCCCCGGCCCTGACCCTGACCGACAAGGAATACCAGCGCATGCGGGCGGCCTCGATCGCCGTGCTGCGCGAGATCGGCGTCGAGACCGGCGGCTCCAACGTGCAGTTCGCGGTCAACCCCGCCGACGGCCGGATGGTGGTCATCGAGATGAACCCACGGGTGTCGCGCAGCTCCGCGCTTGCCTCCAAGGCCACCGGCTTCCCGATCGCCAAGATCGCCGCCAAGCTGGCCGTCGGCTACACCTTGGACGAGCTGGACAACGACATCACCGGCGGCGCCATGCCGGCCAGTTTCGAACCCAGCATCGACTATGTCGTCACCAAGATCCCCCGCTTCGCCTTCGAGAAATACCCGGGCAGCGAGCCGCACCTGACCACCAGCATGAAGTCGGTTGGCGAGGTCATGGCCATCGGCCGCACCTTCTCCGAAAGCCTGCAGAAGGCCCTGCGCGGCCTGGAGACCGGCCTGACCGGCCTGGACGAGATCGACATCGCCGGCGCCGACGATCCGGACAACGCCCACGCCGCCGTCCTGCGCGCCCTGGCAAAGCCCACGCCCGAACGCCTGCTGGTCATCGCCCAGGCCTTCCGCCATGGCCTCACCGTCGAGGAGGTCAACCAGGCCTGCTCCTACGAGCCCTGGTTCCTGCGCCAGATCCAGGACCTGGTGCGCGAAGAGGGCCTGGTCCGGGCCGGCGGCCTGCCCGCCGCACAAGGCCTGCGCCGCCTCAAGGCCAAGGGCTTCTCCGACGCCCGCCTGGCCAAACTGACCGACATGACCGAGATGGAGGTCCGCGCCCGCCGCCACGCCCTCAACGTCCGCCCGGTCTTCAAGCGGATCGACACCTGCGCCGGCGAGTTCGCCGCCACCACCCCCTATATGTACTCGACCTACGAGACCGGCGCGCTGGGCCAGGCGCCCGACTGCGAGTCCGATCCCTCCTCGGCGAAGAAGGCCATCATCCTCGGCGGCGGCCCCAACCGCATCGGCCAGGGCATCGAGTTCGACTACTGCTGCTGCCACGCCGCCTTCGCCCTGGCCGAGATCGGCGTCGAGTCGATCATGGTCAACTGCAACCCCGAGACCGTCTCCACCGACTACGACACCTCCGACCGCCTCTACTTCGAGCCGCTGACGGCCGAGGACGTGCTGGAGCTGATCGCCGTCGAGCAGAGCAAAGGCACGCTGCTCGGCGTCATCGTCCAGTTCGGCGGCCAGACGCCGCTGAAGCTGGCCCACCCGCTGGAACAGGCCGGCGTGCCGATCCTCGGCACCAGCCCCGACGCCATCGATCTGGCCGAAGACCGCGAGCGCTTCCAGCAACTGCTGCACCGCCTGAACATCGCCCAGCCGCGCAATTCCCTGGCCCGCAGCGCCGAGCAGGCCATCGCCGCCGCCGACGAGGTCGGCTTCCCGGTGGTCATCCGTCCGTCCTACGTGCTGGGCGGCCGGGGCATGGAGATCGTCCACGACCACGCCCAGCTGGAGCGCTACATCGCCACGGCCGTGCAGGTCAGCGGCGACGCGCCGGTGCTGATCGACCAGTATCTGAGCCGCGCCACCGAGGTCGACGTCGACGCCCTCTGCGACGGCAAGGACGTCTTCGTGGCCGGTGTCATGGAGCATATCGAGGAGGCCGGGGTGCACTCGGGTGACAGCGCTTGCTCCCTGCCGCCCTTCTCCCTGACCAGGGCCACCATCGAGGAGCTCAAGCGCCAGACCACCGAAATGGCCCTGGCCCTGAACGTGCGCGGCCTGATGAACGTGCAGTTCGCCATCGAGGAGCCGCTGGGCGACAACCCGCGCATCTACGTGCTGGAAGTGAACCCCCGCGCCAGCCGCACGGTGCCGTTCGTCGCCAAGGCGGTCGGCTTCCCGGTCGCCGCCATCGCCGCCAAGCTTATGGCCGGCGTGCCCCTGGCCAGCTTCGGCCTGGTGCAGGGCGAGCCCGACCACATCGCCGTCAAGGAAGCGGTCTTCCCCTTCGCCCGCTTCCCCGGTGTCGACACCATCCTCGGCCCCGAGATGCGCTCCACCGGCGAGGTCATGGGCCTTGACTGGAAGCGCGACGGCGAGGCCGATCTGGCCCCCGCCTTCGCCCGCGCCTTCGCCAAGAGCCAGCTGGGCGGCGGCGTCGAACTTCCCCGCTCCGGCTGCGCCTTCGTCTCGGTCCGCGACCCGGACAAGCAGATGATCCTGGAGCCGGTGAAGACGTTGCTGGCCAGCGGCTTCCGCGTGCTCGCCACCGCCGGCACCTGCGCCTGGCTGAAGGAGCAGGGCGTCGAGGTCGAGTTCGTCCGCAAGGTGCTGGAGGGCCGACCCCACATCGTCGACGCCATGAAGAACGGCGAGGTGCAGCTGGTCATCAACACCACCGAGGGCAAGCAGTCCCTGGCCGACAGCTTCGAAATCCGCCGCACCGCGCTGATGATGAAGATCCCCTACTACACGACCGCGGCCGGGGCCGCGGCGGCGGCCCAGGCCATCGCCATCGCCCCGACCGAGGCGCTGGATGTGCGCCCGCTGCAGAGCTACGTATAAACCGAGCGACAAAATCCCACAGCCCAGGGTGGGTATGATCCGGCCGTTCTTGCGTCTTTGGTAAGGCGCTTGGCCGATGGGCTGAGGGATGAGCAGCGCCTCGCCCCTCGACCACGCCTCCCACGCCTCCCACGGCTCCCGCGCCGCCTGGGCTCTGCCGCTGGGCGTGCTGGCGGCCAGCACGATGGGGGTGATCGCCCTGGCCGCCGCGCCGGCCCGGGACGACCGTATGGCCGCCGTCTATCCGCCCTGGTGGAGCGCTGCCCGCGCCGCCGCCTCGGCGGCCGGCGAGGGTGACCTGCAGGCCGTCGGCGGCGGCCCCAACATCCTCATCGTCAGGTCCGGCCGCCCGCGCCTGGCCGCTCGCCTGCGCGCTTCGGGCGCCCTGCTTGTGGCTCCTGGCGCCGCTTGTCCTGGCCTCGCGCCTGCTGATGCAGGCCGACTGGCTGCCGCTGACCCTCGCGGCCGTGGTCGCCGCCGGCGCCGCCACCGCCGCCTGGCGCGGCTTGTCCGAGGCGCCGCCTGTGCGGGCGACGCTGGGCGTGCTGCTGATGGCGCAGATCTCCATCCTGGTGGCGGCCCTCCAGGGCCATGCCTGGCAGCTGGACATTCACATGGCCTACTTCGCCGCCCTGGCGGTGCTGGCCGGCTTCTGCGACTGGCGGACCATCGCCATCGCCACGGTGACGGTGGCCCTGCACCACCTGCTGCTCAACTTCATCCTGCCGGCGGCGGTGTTTCCGGGCGCCGGCGGGCTTGCCCGCGTGATCGTCCATGCCCTGATCCTGTTGATCGAGGCCGGCGTCCTGCTGCTGTCGACCCGAAACCTCGAAGGCCTGTTCGCCGGGCTTGAGGAGAGCGCCGCCGAAGCCCGCGACGCCCTGGCCGCCGCCGAGGCCGCCAGCCTGCACGCCTCCATGGCCGAGACCGCCCGCGCCGAGGCCGAGGCCCGCGCCAGCGCCGATCAGGCCGCGGTCCAGGCGTCACAGCAGCGGGTCGTCGCCGCGCTTGGTCACGCCCTGGAGCGGCTGTCCGGCCGCGACCTGACCGTCCGCATCGAAACCGCCTTCCCGGCCGAATACGAACAGCTCCGCAGCCATTTCAACGCCGCCGTCGGCGCGCTCGCCGAGACCCTGGGCGTCGTTCTGCAGGCGGCCGAGACCCTGGATATCAGCGCAGACCAGATCGCCCACGCCTCCGACGACCTGTCGCGCCGCACCGAACAACAGGCCGCCGGCCTGGAGCAGACCGCCGCCGCCATGGAGGAGCTGACCAACTCGGTCAGACGCGGCGCCGAGGGCTCGCGCGAAGCGGCCAGCCTTGTCGATACCGCCCGCGGCGCCGCCCAGACGTCTTCCGAGGTGGTCGAGCGGGCCATCGGCGCCATGAACGCCATCAACCAGTCCTCGGCGGAGATCGGCCAGATCATCGGCGTCATCGACGAGATCGCCTTCCAGACCAATCTCCTGGCCCTCAACGCCGGCGTCGAGGCGGCGCGGGCCGGCGACGCCGGCCGCGGCTTCGCAGTCGTCGCCCAGGAGGTGCGGGCCCTGGCCCAGCGCTCGGCCGACGCCGCCAAGGAGATCAAGGCCCTGATCAGCACCTCCAGCGTCCAGGTCGGCGAGGGCGTCAAGCTGGTCGGCGCCACAGGGGAGTCGCTGCAGGGCATCGCCGGCCACGTCGGTCGCATCGCCGGCCTGGTCAAGGACATCGCCAACTCCGCGCAGGAGCAGGCCGGCGGCCTGGCCGAGATCAACCTGTCCGTCCGCCAGATGGACCAGTTGACCCAGCAGAACGCCGCGATGGTGGAGGAAACCACGGCCGCCGCCCACGGCCTGCGCCAGGAGGCCGGCGGGATGACCCAGGCGGTGCGCACCTTCAGCCTGGCTGAGGCCGGCGCGTCCGCGGTCCGGCGCAAACGCAGGGCCTGACGCCCCTTGCCAGAGGCGCATGGGCCCATAAAGTTGGCCCATGCCCACCGCCGCCCGCTTCGCCGAATTCGTCGCCACCGTCGAGGCCGGACGCTATGTCGAGGCCATCGAGCGCTTCTATCTCCCGCACGCCTCGATGCAGGAGAACATGGGGCGCTCGATCATCGGCCGCGGCGCCCTGGTCGACAACGAGGAGGCCGCCCTGCGCCGCAGCAGGATCGTTTGCGTGCCGGGCTCGGTGGCGCTGATCGGCGGCGACCGGACTGCGGTCAACTGGGTGTTCGAGATCACCCCGCACGGCGGTGAGCCGCGCACCCTTAACGAGATCGCCTGGCAGCGCTGGGAAGGCGAGTTCATCGTCGAGGAGCGGTTCTATTACGACCCGGCGCAACTGGCCGTCTGACAGGCGGAACTGAGCGGCTGGCGGCCGAATCCCAAACCCGCGATTGCTTACAGGGTAAAACACCCTAGGTTCCGCCGGAGAGCCGCAGGAACCCCGCCATGCTGATCGTCCACCACCTCAACAACTCCCGCTCCCAGCGCGTGCTCTGGCTGCTGGAGGAGCTTGGCCTGCCCTACGAGATCGTCCACCACCAGCGCGATCCCAAGACCATGCTGGCGCCGGCGTCGCTGAAGGCCATCCACCCGCTAGGCAAGTCGCCGGTGGTGGTCGACGGCGCCTATGTGCTCGCCGAGACCGGGGCGATCATCGAGTATCTGGTGGAAAAGGCCGGCGGCAAGCTGCGCCCCGCCGCCGGCACGCCCGAGCGCCTGGCCTGGACCTACTGGCTGCACTACGCCGAGGGCTCGGCCATGTCGCCGCTGCTGCTCAAGCTGATCTTCGGCAGCATGCCCGACCGCGCCCCGGCGCTGATGCGGCCCCTGGTGCGCGGCGTCGCCAACCAGGCCCTGAAGGGCTTTGTCGACCCGCAACTGCAGACCCATTTCGACTACTGGGAAAGCGTCCTGGCCCAGGTCCCCTGGTTCGCTGGCCAGGCCTTCAGCGCCGCCGACATCATGATGAGCTTCCCCCTGGAAGCGGCCGCCCAGCGGGGCGGCGTCAGGGACGGCCGGCCTCACATCGCCAGATTCCTCGACACCATCCACGCCCGTCCGGCCTATCGCGTGGCCCTGGAAAAGGGCGGGCCGTACGCCTTCGCGGATTAGAGTTGGCGGCGCGGCGCCAGGCCCGTGAGGGTTTGGTCGCCCATACTTGCCCCAACACCGATCATGCTCGCGAATGCGGGCATCCATCGGCGGGCAACAGCTTCGCCGTGGTAGCGGGGTTTGCCTGACGCCCTTTGCTCACCGTCGCCCATGTATGGATGCCCGCACTCGCGAGCATGATCGGTGGGAGGGAAGGGGCCGCGCTACAAATCCGCCGCCAGCACCACGTCGTCGTAGAAGTTTTCCCCGACGTGGAAGACCCGCGTCCCGACCTGCGTGAACCCGTGCTTTCGGTAGAAGGCGATGGCCCGGTGGTTCTCGCCATAGGCGCCCAGCAAAAGCCGTTTCGCCCCCCGCGCCCGCGCCGCCGCCATCGCCGCGGCCATCAGCCGCGGCCCCAGTCCCGCCCCGTGGAATCGGTGCAGGCTGTAGAT
>SDZP01000316.1 GCA_004144935.1 Caulobacteraceae bacterium
GATAGGCGCCGATCACGGCGTTGGTCAGGTATCCGCCGTAGGAGCCGCCACCGACCGCCACCCGCGCGCCATCCAGTCCGGGTTGGGTCTTGATCCAGCCCACCGCGTCGATCAGGTCGCCCAGTTCGTTGACCCGCAGACGCTTGTCGTTGAGCGAGGCCAGGGTCTTCCCGGAGCCGGTCGATCCCCGGTAGTTGAAGTCGAGCACCGCATAACCCCTGGCGACCAGGTATTGCACCTCCGGCCGCCAGCTGGCGCGGGCGTGGCTGGTGGGGCCGCCGTGGAGGCGCAGGAAGACAGGGGCCGGGCCCTTGGCGTTGGCCGGGCGATAGAGGAGGCCGCTCAGCGGCGTGCCGTCCCTGGCCTTGAAGCGGACGACGCTCGGCATGGCCATCCGGGCCAGATCCAGGCCGGCGGCGGTGGGCGCCACGACCAGGCGAGCCTTGCCGGTGGTCAGGTCCCAGGTCCACAGCTCGGCGGGCGTCGCCGGCCCGCTGACATGGATGCCCAGCACCGGAGCCTTGCGGGCGAACTCGATCGCGTAGGCGCCAGGCTGGAATTTTGGGATGGCCAGCGGCTTGCCGGTCCGGATGTCCCTGCCGTGCAGGGTGTGGAAGCCGCCCTCGTCCGTGACCCAGACCAGATAATGGCCATCGTGGCTGAGGGTCACGGAGACCACGTCCGACTGCGGCGCCTCGACAATCTTCAGCTTGCCGCCGGCCAGGTCGTAGTAGGCGAGGGCGGCGAACTCGCGGTCCTGGTCGGTGACCAGGTAGAAGCCCTTGCCGTCCGGGGTCCAGGCGAAGGCGTCATACTGGGCGGGCTGGTCGGGCTTGAGGATGGCCCGCTCCCGACCGGTCTTGAGGTCGATCAGGCTGACCTCGCCGGCGTTCTCGGACTTCGACTCATAGGCCAGCATGAGGTCGCCGTTCGGCTGCATGGCGACGGGATAGAGGCCGAGCCGTCCCTGGACGAGCAGCCGGGCGCCGCCGCCCTTCAGGTCGGCGCTGTAGAGATCGAAGTCGCGCCCGTTGCGGGCCGTGCTGGCGTAGATGGCGCGGCCGTCGGTGGTGAAGTCGCCAAAGTAGGTGAAACCGTCGCTCTGCGGCACGACCACCCGCTCCTTGAAGCCGTCGGGGGTGACCGAGAAATAGCCGAAGCGCTCGTCGCCGCCCTTGTCGGCGCCGTAGAGCACATCCCCGTCCGGGGTCCAGATGATGCCGTCGACGCCCAGGCCGAAGGTCAACTGGCGGGGCGCGCCGCCGGCCGTGTCGATCACCCAGGCCTGCTGCTCGCCGGTCAGGTTGCTGGTGTAGGCGACGGCCTTGCCGTCGGGCGAGAGTGCGGCGCGGCGGGGGCCATTGGCGAGGAAGTAGCGGGTGACGTCGATCTCTTCAGACCCCGCCAGCCCGACGCTGACCGGGCCCGGGGTCGGGATATCCTCCTTGTTGGGCCAGTCCGGCGGTCCGGCGGCGATGAGCAGGACCGCGGCCGGCGCGGCGAGCAGGACGGCAAGGCGTATCATGGAAAGGTCCCCAGGCGTTCCGCGAACGATGTCATCGTGATCCGATCCGGGCAACCGTCTGTCGGGGCGGCGCGCCGCCTTGCGCGCGGGCGCCCATTCGTAGTCAATCCCGCCAAGGGCGCGGAAGACCGGCGGGGAGTCGGGCGCCGGGAGTTGCGCATGTTTCGTCTCGAGAACGCCCAGAGCCTCGTGGGCCTGGCCCTGACCCTTCTGGTCTGCTGGGCCGTGTCGGAGAACCGCAAGGCGTTTCCCTGGCGGCTGGCGATCGGGGCGCTGGTGGTGCAGGTCGGTCTGATCTTCCTGCTGTTCGGCGTGCCGGCCCTGCAGGGCGTGGTGCTGGGCATCAGCGGCGTGGTCGATGGCCTGGCGGCGGGCACGGCCAAGGGCACCCAGTTCGTGTTCGGCTACCTGGGCGGCGGACCTTCGCCCTATCCGGTCGAGAACCCCAGCGCCGGCTTCGTCTTCGCCTTCCAGGTTTTGCCGCTGATCCTGGTGATCTCGGCGCTGTCGGCCCTGCTCTGGCACTGGAAGGTGCTGAAGTGGGTCATCAAGGGCTTCGGCTTCCTGTTCGAAAAGACCATGGGGATGGGCGGCGCCTCGGCGACCGCGACGGCCGCCAACATCTTCGTCGGCATGGTCGAAACCCCGATCATCATCCGCGCCTACCTCGACAAGCTGACCCGTTCGGAACTCTTCATGATGATGGTCGTCGGCCTGGCCACCGTGGCCGGCTCGACCATGGTCGCCTACGCCCTGGTGCTGAAGGCCAGCCTGCCGAACGCCGCCGCCCATGTGCTGGTGGCCTCGGTGGTTTCGGCGCCGGCCGGGGTGCTGCTGGCGCGGATCATCGTGCCGGAGATCAAGGGGCAGGGCGGGGTCAATGTCGATTACACCTCCCTGCTGCGCTACGAGAGCTCCATCGACGCCATCTCCAAGGGGGTGGCCGACGGGCTGATGGTGGTGCTGAACATCAGCGCCATCCTGATCGTCTTCGTGGCCCTGGTCGCCATCGGCAACGAGATCCTCGGCCTGCTGCCGCCGATCGCCGGCGAGAAGGTCAGCATCGAGCGCATCCTGGGCATCCTGTTCGCGCCGCTGGCGTGGTCGCTGGGCATCGAGTGGAAGGAGGCCGGCAAGGCCGGCTGGCTGCTGGGGGTCAAGCTGATGCTGACCGAATTCATCGGCTTCATCGAGCTCGGAAACATCCCCAAGGGCGAGATGAGCGAGCGGGCGCGGATGATCATGACCTACGCCCTCTGCGGCTTCGCCAATATCGGCTCGGTGGGGATCACCGTGTCGGGGTTGGGCGTCCTGATGCCCGAACGGCGGGCCGAGGTGATCGGCATGGTCTGGAAGGCCCTGCTCGGCGGCTTCCTGGCCACCTGCATGACCGCCGCCGTGGTCGGGGCGATGCCGCGCGAGCTGTTCGGCATCGGGCCGGACGCCCCGCCGGCCATCGCCGCCCCGCCGCCGGCCGCGGCGCCGCCCGCCAAGCCGGCCCCGCTCGTCGAGCAACCCAAGGCGCCCGTCGAAGCGCCGAAATCATAAGCCCCAAGGGAAGACCGCCATGAAACTCTACGACAGCTTCCGCGCGCCCAATCCCCGCCGCGTGCGCTGGTTCCTGGCCGAGAAGGGCGACCACAAGGTCGAGATCGTCAACCTCGACGTCTTCAAGGGCGAGCATCGCAACGAGAGCTTCCTGGCCAAGGCCGGACTGCCCAACGTGCCGGCGCTGGAGATCGACGATCAAACCACCATCACCGAGTCGGTGGCCATCTGCCGCTATCTGGAGAGCCTCTATCCGGAGCCCAACATGTTCGGCCGCGACGCCAGGGAACAGGCGGTGTTCGAGATGTGGCTGCGCCGGGTGGAGATGATGCTGGCGACGCCGCTGATGCTGGCGGTGCGCCACAGCCATCCGGCCCTGGCGGCGCTGGAGACCCAGGTGCCGGCCATCGCCGAGAGCAATCTGGCCGGCGGGACGCGCGCCATCAAGGTGTTCGACCGGCGGCTAAGGGACAGCGAGTTCATCGCCGGCGACCGGATCAGCATGGCCGACATCGTGGCCGCCACCGCCATCGACTTCTCACGCATGGCCAAATTCGCCATCCCCGAGGAGATGGTGGCGGCCAGGCGCTGGTATGAGGCGATGCTGGCCCGGCCGGCGGCGGCCGCGGGCGTCAAGGCGGAGGCCTGACGCCTCTAGGCGTGCGGGACCACCGGCGTCGAAACCGTTGCGTACAGGCCGTCGTCCTGGGCGTGGGTCACCCCGACGACCGCGACCGCGGCGGTCAGCACCACCGACGAACAGAAAATGAGGAACAGTTTCCTCATGGCTTTGAAATCTCCCGTGTCCTGAAGCGGTAGGTGGGAGATCGGCGGTCGGAATTCAACTTAACGAACGGTCATCCTGGGTGAAGCTTTTGTCATGCACGGCCGAGCTTTGCTTACAGCCGCCGCGCCACCCTCTTCACCACCCCCGAGAAGGACATCATCGGGCTGCCGCCGGTGGCGATCAGGCCACGCACGAAGACCATCGACTTGCCGGCCTTGGTCACCTCTCCGGTGCATTCGATCAGGTCGCCGACGTGCGCTGGGCCGAGGAATTCTCCGCCGAGGCTGACGGTGACCGAATGGCCGCCCTGC
>SDZP01000317.1 GCA_004144935.1 Caulobacteraceae bacterium
GCATAGACGGCGAACTTGGCCAGCATCAGGTTCAGCCGGCTGTTGCGCGGGGTCTGCAGCCGCCAGGTCTCCCAGCGATAGTCGGTGCCGAAGATGGCCGCCGCCCCGATCAGGAAGAAAATCTGGGTGATCGGCGAGCCGGCCCCCGACAGCGCCCCGACCATGTCCGAGCCCAGGTTGACCAGGCCCGGCAGCTTGGCCTTGGCGACCAGCTTGACGAACAGGGTGGCGATGACGCCCAGCGCGAACACGCCGACGCCGGGGATGGCGAAACCCCAGATCACCGCGCCGCGGTCGCGCCAGAAGCGGAACTGTTCGGCCTTCAAGGCATCCAGCAGCATGGTCTCAGGATCCCGTATGGAAGAGATAGGCCCGTTCCAGGTCGCCGCCCACCCAGCGGGCCTCGACAACGTCGACACCCCGGCTGGCCAGGGCGCGGATCAGGTCGGGGGCCTCGGCGCGGCTGATGGCGGCCAGCACGGCCTCGCCGTCGGCGGTCCCGCGCTTGCCCAGCACCTCGAGCACCGCGGCCTGCGGCGTACCCAGGATTCGAAGTTGCTCACTGGTCTGGCTGAGGTCCTCGGTGGCGGTCAGGCGGCCCTTCGCGAGGAAGGCGACGCGGTTGCAGACTCGCTGCACCTCGTCCAGCTGGTGGCTGGCCAGAATGACGGTGACGCCGTCGCGGTCAGCCAGTTCGCGGATCAGGGCGCGGATCTCGAGGATGCCGGACGGATCCATGCCGCTGGTCGGCTCGTCGAGGATAACCGCCTCGGGCCGGGTGATCAGGGCCGCCGCCAGGCCCAGCCGCTGCTTCATGCCGACCGAGAAGCCCTTGGTCTTGCGGTCCGCCGCCTCGCTGAGGCCCACCCGGGCCAGCCAGCCGGCGACGTCGGGCGAGGCCACGCCGCTCTGGGTGCTCAGCATCACCAGGGTCTCGCGGGCCGTCATGTAGGGGTGGAAGCGCGGGGTCTCGATCATCGAGCCGATCCGGCGCAGGGCGCGGGTGTCGCCGGCCGGCTGTTCAAGCAGCCGCACCTCGCCGCCGGTGGGCCGGATGAGGCCGAGCGCCAGCCGGAACAGGGTCGATTTCCCCGCCCCGTTAGGGCCCAGCACGCCGAAGACGCCGCCACGCGGAATCTCCAGGCTGAAATCGTCCAGCGCCTTGACCCCGGCGGCGCCGGAGCCAAACGTCTTGGTGAGGCCGATGGCCTGGAGGGCGAAACTCATGGACGCTCCGAAGCCATCATCGGCCTGTCGTGGCGGGCGACTATGGGCGTTGCGCGAAGAGTCGCCAAGGAGTGCTCGGAATGGTTGGTTTGCGTGTCTGGATGGCGATGTTGGCCGTCCTGCTGGTCAGCGGCTGCGCGACGGCGCCCGAACCTCCGGCGGGTCCCCGTCCCCTGACCATCCTGGTCTCCATCGACGGCTTCCGCCCCGACTATCTCAACGCCGAGGACACGCCGACCCTCGCCCGTCTGGCGGCAGAAGGTGTCATTGCGCCGGCGGGCATGCGGCCTTCCTACCCCTCCTCCACCTTTCCCAACCACTACACCCTGGTTACCGGGCTGCGGCCCGACCACCACGGCATCGTCTCCAACACCATGCTCGACCCGGTGCTCGGCGGCTTTGCCATGAAGAACAAGGACGCGGTGGTCGATCGGCGATGGTGGGATCAGGGCGAACCGATCTGGGTCGCGGCCGAACGGGCCGGCATCCGCACCGCCACCCTGTTCTGGCCAGGCTCCGAGGCCGACATCCGCGGCGTCCGCCCCACGCGGTCCACCACCTTCGACCAGGGCATGGCCTCGACGGCCCGCGTCGACCTGCTGCTGTCCTGGCTCGGCGATCCAGCGGAGAGGCCGGGGTTCGCCACCCTCTATTTCGACATCGTCGACACCGCCGGCCATAGCTTCGGCCCCGGCTCGCCGGAGGTGAAGTCCTCGGCGCGGGAGGTCGACGCGGCCATTTCCCGGCTGGTGGATGGCCTGAAGGCGGGTGGGCTTGAGGGCAAGGTCAACCTGCTGATCGTCGCCGACCACGGCATGACGGCGGTGACGCCCGGCAACCTGGTGATCGCCGACCTCGCCGATCCGGGCGCGGTGCGTTTGGTCACCGGTGGGGCGCCGGCGACGTTCGCGCTGATCCCCGGGCAGGAGGCGCGCGGTGAAGCCCTGCTGCTGCGGCCGCACGAGCACATGACCTGCTGGCGCAAGGGCGAGGTTCCGAAGCGCCTGGCCTACGGGACCAACCCGCGGGTGCCGGCCATCGTCTGCATGGCGCAGCTCGGCTGGACGATCACCAATGTCGAGGGCGCCGCCAGGCGCAAGCCTTATGTCCGGGTCACCGGCGCGCACGGCTATGACCCCGCGGAGCCGGACATGCGGGCCCTGTTCCTGGTCTGGGGACCCAGCGTGCGGTCCGGGGCGACGGTGGGGGTGTTCGACAATGTGGGTGTCTATCCGCTGCTGGCGCGGCTGATCGGGGTGAAGCCGGCGAAGGGGGACGGGACCTTGCCGAAAGGGGTGCTGCGCTAGCCGCCAGGCCGTTCCAACGATCTGCACCGCCCGCCGCCGTTGGCATAGTTTCTCTTTGTGTGAAATATTCACCGAAACGATAACAGGAGCAATTCCATGGCCTGGCAGCGCCCTGCCCTCATCTCCGCCCTCTGCTACCGCGACCCGCGCGCGGCGCTGAAGTTTCTCGAGGACGCCTTCGGCTTCGAGATCATCCTGCTAATCGAGGACGAGCAGGGCAATGTGGGCCACAGCGAGATGCGGTTCGGGACCGGCGCGGTGATGGTCGGCAGCGAATGGACCGAAGAGCACAAGAGCCCTGCCTCCATCGGCGGCCTGATGACCCAGACCGTGCACATCCAGCTGGAGCCCGGCGACGGCACGGTCGACGCCCATTGCGAGCGGGCCCGGAAGGCCGGGGCCGTGGTCATCCAGGAGCCGGTCGACCAGTTCTACGGCGACCGCACCTATCGCTGCAAAGACCCGGAAGGCCACATCTGGACCATCGGCCAGACCGTCGCCGTCACCACGCCGGAGGACTGGCATCGCGACACCGGCCTGAAGGCGACGATCGTCAAGGAATGACCGCCGCCGCACGCCTCGACAGCACGCTGGCCGCCCTCGCCGATCCGCATCGGCGGCGGGTGGTGGAGCTGTTGCGCGAGCGGCCGCACCGGGCTGGCGAGCTTTCGCAGGCGACGGGACTGACCCCGCCGGCCATGAGCCGGCACCTCAAGACCCTGCGCCGGTCGGGCCTGGTGGAAGTCACCGGCGCGGTCGAAGACAGTGACCCCGCCTTCGACGCCCGTGTGCGGGTCTATCAACTGAGGGCCGAACCGATGGTCGATCTTCTCCGCTGGCTGGAACAGACCGAACGGATGTGGAGCGCCCAGTTGGCGGCGTTCAAGGCCCATGTGGAGCAGGACTGAAGGTGGCCAGCCGGGTGCTGATTTCCGTGCGGGTGCGAGCCACGCCGCTGCGGGCCTTCGAGGTCTTCACCCGCGATATCGCCCTCTGGTGGCGGCCCAACCCGGAGTTCGCCTTCACGCCCCGCTCGCCCGGGGAAATGGCGTTCGAGGATGAGACGCGGCTGGTCGAGCGGCTGCCCGGCGGCAAGGTGTTCGAGATCGGCAAGGTGACGGCCTGGGAGCCGGGCGCGCGGCTGGCCTTCGGCTGGCGGCAGGCGACCTTCGCGCCGGAGCAGACCACCGACGTCGAGGTGAGCTTCGAGGCGGTCGGCGAGGAAACGCGGGTGACCGTCGTCCATACCGGCTGGGACCGGCTGCCGCGCGAGCACGTGGCCAAGCATGGCATGGAGAACGCCTACTTCATGAAGCGCCATGGGGACTGGTGGCGCGCGTTGCTGGATCGGATGGGAGAGATGACGTGACGGCCGACGACATCCGCGCACTCGCCCTCTCCCTGCCCCTCGCCGAGGAGCAGCCGCACTTCGACCGCGCCTCTTTCCGGGTGAAGGGCAGGATCTTTGCCACCCTGCCGCCGGGCGGCGAGCAGGTGGTCCTCAAGCTGCCTGCGGAGATCAAGGAAAGCCTGCGACAATCAGACCCCGACGCCATCGTCCCGGTGGACCGCACGCGGCCCCTGCCGCTGTCCGATGCCCAGCGGCAACTGTGGCTCCTGGAGCAGGTGGCGC
>SDZP01000030.1 GCA_004144935.1 Caulobacteraceae bacterium
GCGGTAGCGGACCACCACCTCCTTCTGGCTGATGTAGAGGTCCTCGGACCGCATCTCGATGCTGTCGGTCTTCTTCAGCACCAGCCCGCCGGCGGCGAGCTCCGCCGTCGAATCATTGGCCAGCGCGGCGCCGGCGGGCTGGTGCTGAAGAAGACCGACAGCATCGAGATGCGGTCCGAGGACCTCTACATCAGCCAGAAGGAGGTGGTGGTCCGCTACCGCTTCCAGAACACCTCGGCGGCGCCGGTCAGCACCGTGGTCGCCTTCCCGATGCCCGACATCGGCGGTGAGGGCTTCTTCGAGAGCGACAACGGCCTGCCCAGCGACGACGCCACCAATCTCCTGCAGTTCCACACCCTGGTCGACGGCAAGCCGGTCAAGGCTCAGGTCGAGCAAAAGGCGTTCGTCGGCGATGTCGACCGCACCGCGTGGCTGAAGGCCCACAAGGTGCCGCTGGCGGCGCACAGGCCCGAGGCGACCGAGGCGCTCGACGGGCTGAGCAAGGCCGACCAGGCCGAGGCGGTGAAACTGGGCCTCGCCTGGACCAACGAGTATGACCAGGGCAAGGGCTGGGAAAGCCACATGGCGCCGGCCTGGGTGCTGAAGACGAGCTTCTACTGGACCCAGACCTTCCCGGCAGGGACGGTCGTCGAGGTCGAGCATCGCTACACTCCGGCCGTCGGCGGCAGCGTCGACACCATCATCGGCTCGCAGATGTGGGACGAGAACACCGAGGGCTGGGCGGCCGACCTGCGCAAGAAATACTGCGTCGAGCCGAGCTTCGTCGCCGCCGTCAAGAAGGCCCGGCCGAAGGGCGAGGGCAGCATGTCCGGCTATCAGGAACGGCGCATCGGCTATGTTTTGAAGACCGGCGCCAACTGGGCCAAGCCGATCGGCGACTTCCGGCTGGTGGTCGACAAGGGCGCGGCCGAAAACCTGGTGAGCTTCTGCGCCACCGGGGTGAAGAAGATCGCGCCGACGCGGTTCGAGGTGGTGAAGAAGAACTACACGCCGACGAGCGACCTCGACATCCTGATCCTCGTGCCGTTCCAGGTGGAGTAGCCCGGGAGGCGTTCCTTCCCCAACGACAGACTTTCCCAGTCCGCCGGGCGGCCTACACTGCGCCCATGAGCAAGCCGATCCTCGACCCCACCTATGATCCGCGCAGCGACGGCGCCATGCGCGAGAGCGGCAAGGCGATCCGGCCCAGGCATGCGGCCACGCTGATCGTGGTGCGGCGGGATGCGGCGAAACCGCGGCTGCTGATGGGGCGCAGGGCCAAGGGCCATGCCTTCATGCCGTCCAAATGGGTGTTCCCCGGCGGGCGGGTCGACCGGGGCGACTTCACCGCCCCGTCGGCCAGCGACCTGTCGCCCGAGGTCGAGGCCAAGCTGGCCCTGAGCCTGCGCCACAGGTCCCCCGCCCTGCCCCGCGCCCTGGCCATGGCGGCGGTGCGCGAGACCTTCGAGGAGGTCGGGCTGCTGCTGGCCAAGCCGGCCCCGACCCGGCCGGGGGTGGGCGGCTGGCGCGAGTTCCTGGCGCAGGGGGCGGCGCCGGACCTGGCGGCCTTGAGCTTCGTGGCCCGGGCCATCACCCCGCCCTACCGGCCGCGCCGCTTCGACGCCCGCTTCTTCATGGCCGACGCCGAGGCGCTGGTCAGCCTGGAGCGGCAGCCCGACTGCGGCGAACTGGACGAGATCGCCTGGGTCGACCTGGACGAGGCCCTGGCCCTGGACCTGCCCAACATCACCCGCTTCGTGGTCGCCGAGGTGGCCGAGCGGCTGGGCGGCGCCGAGCGGCCGGCCCCCTTCATGCGCTTCCTGCAGGGCGCCCGGCGGCTGGACTACCTGTGACGGAGCCCAAGACTTTGGCTGTCCGTCCCCGCCATGCGGCCAGCCTGATCCTGTTGCGCGGCAATGGCCCGAAGGCCGAGGTGCTGATGGGCAAGCGACCGCGCAAGTCGCGGTTCGCGCCCGATGTGTTCGTCTTTCCCGGCGGGGCGGTGGACCCCGCCGACCGGGAGCGCCCCCGGTCGCTGTCGCCGCTGTGCGTCCGGCTGACCCATGCGCCGGGCCGGCTGGCGGGCGCGCTGGCGGCGGCGGCTGTGCGCGAGACCTTCGAGGAGACGGGCCTGACCCTGCCCGACCATGCGCCGATGACCCTGGCGGCCCGGGCCATCACCCCGACCAACAGTCCGGTGCGCTTCCACGCCCGATTCTTCCGGGCGGACGCCGCCGATCTGGCCGGCGATCTGGCCGATAGCGATGAACTCAGCGAACTGGCCTGGCGGCCCCTGCCGGAGGCGCGCCAGCTGCCGCTGTTCGATATCACCGAGGCCATCCTCGACGCCCTGATGGCCGACGATCCGCCGTTCCTGTTCACCTACCGCTTTGGCAAGGCGCGGCTGAAGACGCTGATCTGACTTCGCCCTCCGCCGGCGGTTGACTTCCGGCAATCGATGCGTATGTTCCGCGCCTCGCGAGAATTCGGCCCTGCGGCCATGAGGACATTGCTATGGCCAAACCGGCATCCATCAAGATCCGCCTGAACTCCACGGCGGATACCGGCTTCTTCTACGTCACCAAGAAGAACGCCCGCACCAAGACCGAGAAAATGGTCCTGAAGAAGTACGATCCCGTCGTGCGCAAGCACGTCGAGTTCAAGGAAGGCAAGATCAAGTAGGCTTTCACAGCCACGCTTGACGACAGACGCCCGGCCTCACCGCCGGGCGTTTTGCTGTCTGGGGCTCAGGATTTCGTCTTCGGCGGCCGCGTGCCGACGAACGGCCGCTGGGTGGTCGGCAGGCTCCAGAACAGCCCCATGGCGGCGATGACCAGCAGGCCCAGCATGGCGATGCTGATCAGGGTCAGGTGGGGCATGTAGCCCTCGGCCGGCAGGCTCTCGAAGTGGCGGAAAGTCGAGCCCCAAAGGACCAGGAGCATGCCGCCCCAGCCGGCGCTGAGCAGTCTGGCCCGGGTGCTGTTGCTTTCCCGAAGCACCAGCCAGCCCGCGACGGTCAGCAGCAGGCCGACCAGCAGATCATCGATCCAGAAGGGCCACCACAGGCCGTTGACCAGCTGTCGCACAGTGGCCAGCACCGCCGCCACGGGACCAAGACATACGGCAATCCAGGCGGACCTCGTACGCGTTTCCATCCGGTTCGCCCCTTTTTTCGAGCGTTACACAAGGCGATCGCGAACCGCGTCGCTCTGCCTCGTATTAGGTCAGCGCCCGGGGAAATCCAGCGGATCATGACTCTGATTTGGGGCAAACGTCAGAAAGTCGACTAAAACTGTGGATTGATAACCTGATCGGGGTATGCCAATCCGCGCAACCGTTCAGGCTGCCCGGGCGATAACCCGATTGCGGCCGGCGTGCTTGGCCTCATAGACGGCCCCGTCGGCCCGCTTGAGCAGGGTTTCGGGCGTGTCGAGGTCGGTGACCGTGCTGGCCACGCCCACGGAGATCGTCACCGTCAGCAATTCCTTGCCGCCGGCCACCCGGAACGGCGAGCCGGCCACATGCAGGCGGATGCGCTCGGCGATTCGCTCCGCGTCGGCCAGGCGGGTGCCCGGCATGATGACCGTGAACTCCTCGCCGCCGTAGCGACAGGGCAGATCGACGGCCCGGACGTTGGTGGCCAAGCGCACCGCGAACTCGCGCAGCACCTCGTCGCCGGCGTCGTGGCCGAAGCTGTCGTTGATCTTCTTGAAGTGGTCGATGTCGATCATCAGGGCCGCCACCGGCTCGCCCCCCATGCAGGCCCGCTTCACCAGCGCGGCCAGCTGGGTCTCCATGTAGCGTCGGTTGTGCAGGCCGGTCAGCTGGTCGGTGACGGCCAGTTCCAGCGAATGGTCGAGGTTCTGGCGCAGGAAGTCGGTGTAGCGCTTGCGCTTGATCTGGGTGCGGGCCCGGGCCGCCAGTTCCTGGGGATCGATCGGCCGGGTCAGGATATCGTTGACGCCGATCTCCAGGGCCTTGACCAGGCGGGGCCGGTCGTCCGGATCGACGATGACCAGGACGGGCACGTTGCGGCTGGCCTCGTCCGAGCGCAGGGCGGCGCAGAATCGCAGGCCATCGAAGGCCTTGGCGGCCGCGTTGACGATGATGATGTCGACCGGCCCGCGGGCGGTCATCAGGGCCTTGTCGTAGTCGCTCTCGACCACCGGGCGGTGTTCGACGGCAAGTTCGGTGGCGATTCGCTGTGACTGGCGCTCATTGTCGTCGACGATAAGGATGCGTCCGCCGACTCCGCCCAGGCGTGCGGCGGCGCCGGCGATGACCCCCATGCGGCGGCCCGATTCCTCGCGCTGCCGCAATTCGTCGATGACCAACTTCAGCCGGGTCAGGCTGCGCACCCGGGCGAACAGCATGACGTCGTCGATCGGCTTGGTCAGGAATTCGTCGGCCCCGGCCTCGAGCCCTTCGATCCGGTCGGAGCGACCGTCGAGGGCGGTGACCAGCACCACCGGGATGTGGCGGGTTTCCGGATCGTCCTTCAGCCGCCGGCAGACCTGGAAACCGTCCATGCCGGGCATCATGACGTCCAGGAGGACGATGTCGGGTTTTTCGGACGCCGCGATGGCCAGGGCCGTGGGCCCGTCGCAAGCGGTCAGCACCTCGTAGTACTCGGCCGTCAGCTTGGCCTCGAGCAGGCGAACGTTCGCCTCGATGTCGTCGACTACAAGAATGCGTGCACTCATCGCCCTACCCCAGGAAGCGGCGGATCGTGTCCAGGAAGTGGGACACCGAAATGGGTTTGGAGATGTAGGCCTCGCAGCCGCCTTCGCGGATGCGCTCCTCATCGCCCTTCATGGCAAAGGCGGTGACGGCGATGACCGGAATATGGCTCAAGTCGTCGTCTTCCTTCAGCCACTTGGTCACTTCCAGGCCGCTGATTTCGGGCAACTGGATGTCCATCAGGATCAGGTCGGGCCGATGCTCCCGGGCGAGCGAAAGGGCCGACAGGCCCTCCCGCGTCTGAAGGGTTTCGTACCCTTGCGCGTCGAGCAGGTCGTGGAAGAGCTTCATGTTGAGCTCGTTATCCTCGACGATGAGGACCTTCTTCGCCATCTAGCGTTCGACCTTCAGAGCGGAATGCTGGGGAAAAAGGACTCACCTGAGTCCGTTTCCATGAAGCCAGATCGCACGAATATCCTTAAGCCTGCGCTAATCGTGACCACGCTTGAAACGCTAACCGCCGCTGAAGCCGCCCAGGCTGTTCCCGTCGATCCGGCGCGACCGCTGCTGATCGTCGACGTCGACGAGGTTCTGGCGCACTTCATGGCCGGCTTCGAGACCTTCGTCGGCCGGCACGGCTACGAGATGCGGATCGACAGATTCGCCCTGTTCCAGAACATCTACAAGGTGGGCGGGACCGAAAGCGTCGACATGCCGACCGGCAAAGCTCTGTTCGACGACTTCTTCCGTGACGGAGCCGACGATCTGATGCCCGTCGACGGCGCGGCGGCCGCGCTGGAGCGGCTGAGCGGCGAGATGACCGTGGTGATCCTGACCAACGCGCCGGATCACGGCCGGTCGGCGCGGATGGGCTGGCTGCGGACCCACGGTCTGCATTATCCGATGATCATCAACAGCGGTCTCAAGGGTCCCATCGTGCGGGACCTGGCGGCGCGGACCGGGCGCAAGGTCGGTTTCATCGACGACCTTTTGCCCAACCTCGAATCGGTGGCCGAGGATGCGCCGGACGTGGTCCGCTTCCAGATGATCGCAGACGAGCGGCTGCGGCCCTACGCGCCGACCGATCCGGCGCGGCATGTCTGGGCGGATGACTGGGCGGCGATGGAGCCGGCGATTCGTCATCGCCTGCTCGGCTGACGACCTGCCGCCCCTCGCCTATTGGTCTTCTTCGTGCCCCGGGAAGGGCTTGGCCTTCAGCAGTCCGGCCAGATGGGCGGCGTTGTCCGCCACCATGGCGGAGGTCTTGGCGACCTTTTCCGGCGTCTTCTTGAGGTCCTTGAAATCGGTCGAGCCCATCGCCTCGCCGACCCAGTAGCAGGCGGCGACCGCCGGGATGGTGAAGCCGACGTCGTTCAGGGCCTGGAAGACCTCGGCCGAGGTATGGTGCGCCCCGTCCTCGTTGCCGACCACGGCGCAGACGGCGACCTTGCCATAGGACGGCATGCGGCCCTCGTCGTCGGTCTCGTCGAGGAAGGCGTCCAGGCGCTCCAGCACCCGCTTGGTGACGCTGCTGGGCTGGCCCATCCAGATCGGTCCGCCGAGGATCAGGATGTCGGCGGCCAGGATCTTCTCCCGGATGTCCGGCCAGTCATCGCCCTCGCCCTCGTCCGAGGTCACGCCGGGCAGGACGTTGTGGGCGGCGATTCGGATGGTCTCGGCGACCTTCACGCCGCAGCGTTCGAAATCCTTGCGCAGCAGGTTCAGCATGGCGTCGGTCGAGCTGTCGCCATCGCGCTTGAGGGTGCAGTTGAGGGGTTGGGCCTTGAGCGCCATGGATCGTCTCGCCGTTGGAAGTGGAGACTAGACGCGCGAGGCCGCCGGCTGTTCCTCAATCCGGCCTGTTCAGCCGCGCCACCAGGCTGGAGGTATCCCACCGGGCGCCGCCGAGCGACTGGACCTCGGCGTAGTAGCCGTCGACCAGCCTGGTCATCTCCAGCGTCGCCCCCTTGGCCGCCGCCTCGTCCAGCACCAGCCCCAGGTCCTTGCGCATCCAGTCGACCGCGAAGCCGAAATCGAACCTGCCCTGCACCATGGTCGCCCAGCGGTTGTCCATCTGCCAGGACTGGGCCGCGCCCTTGCTGATGGCGTCGAACACCGCCTGCGGGTCGACCCCTGCGCGGCTGCAGAAATGCACCGCCTCGGCCAGGCCCTGGACGACGCCGGCGATGCAGATCTGGTTGGCCATCTTGGCCAGCTGGCCGTGGCCCGGGCCGCCGATGCGCTTGATGGCCTTGGCGTAGGCGCCGATGACCGGCTCGGCGCGGGCCAGCGCCGCCTCGTCGCCGCCGACCATGATGGTCAGCTGGCCGTTCTCGGCGCCGGCCTGGCCGCCGCTGACCGGGGCGTCGAGGAACCGGCGGCCGGTCGCCTCGGCCAGATCCGCCATTTCCCGCGCCAGCGTCGCCGAGGTGGTGGTGTGGTCGACGATGATGCCGCCCTCGGCCATCGACTGCAGGATCTCGGCGACCACGCCGCGCACATCCTCGTCGTTGCCGACACAGAGTGCGACCAGCTCGGCGTCGTGGGTGGCGTGGTGCAGGCTGTCCCCTGCCCGGCCCCCGTGGGTCTGCACCCACTTCAGCGCCTTTTCAGGGGAGCGATTGTAGACGCTGACCTCGTGCCCGGCCCTGGCCAGGTGGCCGGCCATCGGGAAACCCATGACGCCCAGACCCACAAACGCGACTTTCATTCCACAGCTCCGATCAAAGGAAACACCATCTTAACGCGCCCGCGCGAGGTTGCCGCCATCAAGGTCAAGCGGGGCGTTTAGCATGGCGATCGGGGGTGATCGGCCGATCCTCATCAAGAAGGTGAAGAAGGTTTCCGGTGGTGGCCACCACGGCGGCGCCTGGAAGGTTGCCTACGCCGACTTCGTCACCGCCATGATGGCCTTCTTCCTGCTGATGTGGCTGATCAACACCACCAGCCCTGAACAGAAGCGCGGCATTGCGGACTATTTCGCACCGGCCTCGGTCTCGGCGACGACCAGCGGCAATGGCGGCATCCTGGGCGGAACGGCGCTCGGCGACGACGGCGCCAATTCGAGCGGCTCGGTGGACATCATCGAGGAACAGAACCCCGAATCGAAGCCGAACGAGCAGCCCAACGACAAGGCCGGCGGCGAGCTGGCCGAGACCAGCACCGACACCCTGCGCAAGGAGCTGGAGAAGCGCGACGCGGAAAACTTCGCCTCCGCCGCCCAGAGCCTGCGCCAGGCGCTGCAGGACATGCCGGAGCTGGCCGAGCTCTCCAAACAGATCCAGATCGACATTACCCCGGAAGGCCTGCGCATCCAGCTGGTCGACCAGGAGGGCCGCTCGATGTTCAAGGAGGGCATGGCGGCGCCGAACGACCGGGCCCGCATCCTGCTGCGGGCTGTGGCCAAGATCGTCAACCAGCTGCCCAACCGGGTCACCATCTCGGGCCATACCAGCGCCAACGGCGACGGCAGCCGCTCGACCGGCGACTGGTCGCTGTCGGCGGCGCGGGCCGATCAGTCGCGGCTGATCCTGCAGGGCGCCGGAGTTGATCCCGACCGCATCTACCAGGTTTCGGGCCGAGCCAATTCCGACCCGCTGTACCCGGACGATCCGACCCTGGCCGGCAACCGCCGCATAGCCATCGTGCTGTTGCGCGAGGCGCCCGTTCTGCCGCCAGACTGACAGATGCGACGCTTGAACCCCTTGCGCCGCCGGGGTTCATGCCCCCTAATCCCCGCCCATGGGCGGGTTCGCGATGCGGACCCAAGGGTCTGGGCAGCCGAAGAGGCAGGCGAGTTCGCGTGACGCATCATTTTCCAGCATCAGGGAGAATGCGGTTCTTTTTGACCGCCGCGTCGCCGTGCCCCTACCTGCCCGGCCGTGAGGAGCGGAAGGTCTTCGCCCACCTGCCGCAGGCCGACGGCGCCACCATCAACGACAGCCTGACCCAGAGCGGCTTCCGCCGCAGCCAGAACATCGCCTATCGGCCGGCCTGCGAGAGCTGCAACGCCTGCACCTCGGCCCGCATTCCGGTGAAGGACTACATCTTCAGCCGATCGGAGCGGAAGATCCTGCGCCGCAACGAGGACCTCCGCCGTCACGTGGTCGAGGCCGAGGCCACCACCGAACAGTTCGACCTGCTGCGCCGCTACCTGCTGACCCGCCACGCCGACGGCGGCATGGCCGAGATGACCTGGCCGGACTATGTGGCCATGGTCGAGGACACCACGGTTCGCACCCACATCGTCGAGTACCGCACGCCGTCGAAGGACCGCGGCCCCGGCGACCTGATGGCCTGCGTGCTGATCGACGTCATGGGGGACGGCCTCAGCCTGGTCTACAGCTTCTATGATCCGGATCTGGCGCGCCGCAGCCTCGGCGCCTTCATCGTGCTCGACAACCTGATCCAGGCGGCGATGAACGAGCTGCCGCATGTCTACCTGGGCTACTGGGTGCCGGGCAGCGAGAAGATGACCTACAAGGTGCGGTTCTCGCCGCTGGAGATCCTGCGGCCGAACGGCTGGGGCCTGATCTCGGCGCGGGAGATCGCCCGGGCGCAGGCGGTGCTGGAGGCCAACAAGGCGCTGCGCGGCCCGGACATGCCCAAGCTCGGCCGCAAGGAGCCGCAGCTGCCTTAAGCCTGCAGGCTAGCTCCAGGGCCCAGACACCGCTTCGGGCTCCCGCACCGGCAGGTCGTGACCGCCGGCGTACTTCACCAGCGCCTCGATGCGCTTCTCGATCGGCGGGTGGCTGGCGAACAGGTCGAAGACATCCGCCTTGCCGTCGTCGAGGAACATGGCGCGGATCGAGTCCGGCCCGTCGATGTGGGCCTTGCCGCTGATCTTGCGCAGGGCCCCGATCATGGCGTCGGGGTTCTTGGTCAGCTCCACCGCCCCGGCGTCGGCGACGAACTCCCGGGTGCGCGACAGCATCATGCGGATGACGATGGCGAGGATGTAGCCGACGGCGGCGGCCGCAAAGGCGATGATCAGCAGTAGGCCGGCCCCCTTGTTCTTGTCCGAACTGGAGCCGATGCGTCCGAAACGCAGGCCGCGGAACATGACCTCGGCCAGCAGGGTGATGATGCCGGCGAACACCGCGGCGATGACCATGGTGCGGACATCCTTGTTGAGGATGTGGGTCAGTTCATGGGCCAGCACGGACTCCAGCTCATCCTTGCTGAGGGTCTGCATCAGCCCCCGGGTGACGGTGATGCTGTACTGTCTGGGGTTCAGGCCGGTGGCGAAGGCGTTCAGCGCCTCGCTTTCGATGATGCGCAGCGACGGCATGGCAAGGCCGCGCGAAATGCAGAGGTTTTCCAGGAGGTTGTACAGCGCAGGCTCATCCTGCCTGGACACCGGCCTCGCCCCCGTAGCCAGGTCGATGATGGTCTGGTTGGCAAAGTAGGCGATGGCGAACCAGACGCCCGAGACCACTACCGCCAGCGGCAGGGAGACGGCCAGCAGGCCGGTGGCGTGGGCCAAGTCACCGCCGACCGAGCCGGTGGAAGGCAGGACCCCCGCCCCCATCAACCCGAGCGTCAGGGCCCAGATCAGGCCGGTCAGCAGGACGGGAAAGCCGACCAGCAGGACGATCGACCGCGTGTTGTTGGCCTGGATGTGGGTGTAGAGGCCGACGGGCCCCATGGCGTCAGAACTTCACGGCGGGCGCGGCGGCGTCCATGGCGGCCCGACTTTCGACGCCGACATCGTAGAGGCTGCGATCCTTGCTAAAGCCGAACATCCCGGCGAACACCACGGCCGGGAAGCCGCGCCGGGCGGCGTTGAACTCGGCCACGGCGTTGTTGAAGAAGCGGCGGGCGGCGGCCAGCTTGTTCTCCAGGTCGGCCAGCTGGTCCTGCAGGTTCAGGAAGTTGGTGTTGGCCTTGAGGTCCGGATAGGCTTCGGCCACCGCGAAAAGCTGGCGCAGGGCGCCGGTCAACACCGTCTCGGCCTGCACCTTGTCCTCGACGCTGGTGGCGGCGGCCGCGCCGTTGCGGGCGGCGATCACCGCCTCCAGCGTGCCCTTTTCGTGGGCGGCGTAGCCCTTCACCGTCTCGACCAGGTTTGGGACCAGATCCTGGCGCTGCTTCAGCTGCACGTCGATGTCGGCGAAGGCCTGGTCAGCGCGGGTGCTGAGCGTCACCAGGCGGTTGTAGACGCCGACGACGATGAGGCCGACGACGGCGACAATGACGACAAGGATGATCAGCGCGGCCATGGTCGTTCCCCGAGACTATGCACCTCGACGCTAGCCGATTGGCGGGCGGGCGCAACCCCGCCCGATCTCCCCAATTGCGGAGCTATTTCGACGGATCGACCAGCGCCGCGTAGATCAGCTGCTGGCTGAGTTCGTCGAGCCGCAGAACCTGGCCGCCGCCCAGCACCTGGATCATGCCCAGCACCACCACGTCGTTCTCCGGATCGACCCAGAACCAGGTGCCGGCCGCGCCGCCCCAGCTGAAGGTCCCCTTGCCGGCCGGCGTGCCGGCGACCGCGGGGTCCATGATCACCCCGAAGTCGAGGCCAAAGCCGACGCCGGGTCCCAGCGGCTGTTTGGCCAGCTGGGCGTCGGTCAGGTGGTTGGCGGCCATCAGCTTGATGGTGGCGGGCGACAGAATGCGCACCCCGTCCAACTCGCCGCCGTTGCCAAGCATCTGGGCGAAGCGGGCGTAGTCGCCCAGGGTCGAGACCAGGCCGCCGCCGCCGTTGGCCGCCGTCGGCGGCTTGGTGACGTCTAGCACCATGAAGCCTTCGGCCGGCACGACGCCCTTTTCGCGGTCGACCATGTAGAGGCTGGCCTGGCGGCCGCGCTTGGCCTCCGGCACCCAGAACGCCGTGTCCTTCATGCCCAGCGGCTTGAAGATGCGGCTTTCCATGAAGTCGGGCAGCGACTGGCCCGACAGCTTCTCGACGATGTAGCCCTGGATATCGACGGCGATGGAATAGCGCCAGGCCTCGCCCGGCTGGCTGGCCAGTGGCAGCTTGCTGGCCTCGACCATGACCTCATGCAGGTTGGCGGAGGCCAGCAGGCCGCTGTCGCGGTAGGCCTTGTCGACCGGGTTGTCGGTGGTCAGGCCATAGGCGAAGCCGGCCGTGTGGCTCATGATCTCGCGCATGGTGGCCGACCGGGCGATGGGCTCGAGGATCGGCTTACCCTTGGCGTCCACGCCCTTGTAGACCTTGAGGTCGTTGAACTCCGGCACATACTTGGTCACCGGCTCGTCCAGCTTCCAGCGGCCCTCCTCGAACAGGATCATCATCGCCACGCCGGTGACCGGCTTGGTCTGGCTGTACATCCGGTAGAGGGTGTCTTCCTTGAGCGGCGCGCCGGTGGCCAGGTCCGCCTTACCGTAGATGGACTGGTGCACGACCTTTCCATGGCGGGCGACATAGGTGACGACGCCGGGGACGGCCCCCCGGTCGACCAGGGCCTTCATCGTCGCATCGAGTTTGGCGAGGCGTTCCGACGAGAAGCCCACCGACTCGGGCCTGGCGGGCGCCAGCGCGGCCGGCCTGCCCTGCGCCAGCACAGGAGTAGCCACCGGCCCGGCCAGCAGCCCGCCGACGGCCAGGGCCGCCAGCAGTGATCTCTTCAAGCTCATGTCCGTCCCCAATCCCCAAGGGCCTTGCCGGCCTTTGCGCAGAGAGTAGCCGGCGTTCCGGAGCCGGCAAGGGGTCGCGACTGATAGACTGGTTTACATTTCAAACTGGTCTGCTAGAACGGCGGTCATCGACGCCGGGAGGGCGTCCCTGGAGCTACGCTATGACCCCGGCGCCGACCGAACGCCTTCACGCCCTGGACGCCGTCCGCGGTTTTGCCCTGCTGCTGGGGGTGGCCTTCCACGCCAGCATGTCCTTCCTGCCCGGGCCTCAGGCCTGGATCGTCATGGACGAGCAGCGCAGTGAGCTGATGGCGATCACCTTCTTCACCCTGCACATCTTCCGGATGACGGTCTTCTTCGTCATCGCCGGATATTTCGGCCGGCTGCTGCTCGAGCGGTGCGGCCTGAAGGGCTTCGTCCTCGACCGGCTGAAGCGCATCGCCGCGCCGCTGGCCATCTTCTGGCCGCTGGCGCTGACGGGGATCATCGCGGTGCTGATCTGGAGCACCATCGAGGTCATGGGCGCCCTGCCGAAGAACCCGCCGCCGCCGCCGGCCATGACGCCGACCGACTTTCCCCTGACTCACCTGTGGTTCCTGTGGGTGCTGCTGATCTTCTACACGGCGATGCTGCTGGCGCGGGGCGTCGGTCGGCTGCTGGATGGCGGCGGCGTCTTCGCCCGGGTCGTCGATGGTCTGGTCGGCTTCCTGGTCCGCAGCCTGGCCGGGCCGGTGCTCCTCGCCGCGCCGATCGCCCTGGCCTTCTGGCTGAAGCCCGACCTGATGGCCTGGGTGGGCATCCCGACCCCGGACCAGTCGCTGATCCCGGGCGCCATCGCCCTCACCGCCTATGGCATCGCCTTCAGCTTCGGCTGGCTGCTGCAGCGGCAGGACGGGCTGATCCTGGGCATGGCCCGGCGCTGGCCGCTCCAGCTGCTCGTCGCCATCGCCGCGACCACGACCGCCTACCTGATCCTGCGCGGCATGCCGATCGGCGGCAAGCTGACCGACGAGGGCCTGCGCGCAACGTTCTGCGGCCTCTACGCCCTGGCCATCTGGACCTGGACCTTCGGCCTGATCGGCGCGGCCCTGACCTTCCTGTCGGGGCACAGCCCGGTGCGCCGCTACCTCGCCGACGCCAGCTACTGGATCTACATCGTCCACATCCCGATCGTCATGGCCCTGCAGGTCGCCCTGCGCGATGCGCCCGTCGCCTGGCCGGTCAAGTACGCCCTGATCCTGGCCGGAACCCTGGTCCCCGCCCTGATCACCTATGAGCTGCTGGTCCGCCACACCCATCTGGGCTGGCTGCTCAATGGACGCCGCATCCCCTGGCGTGCGAAGCCTCAATTCCAAGCTCAGGAAGGAATCGCCTGATGACCGACGCCGACTCCGCCCGCGAGGACCTCGCCTATCTGAAGACCCTGGTCGGCCACGACAGCGGCGGCGATGTCTGGCGCTTCGCCGGCCGTCTGTTCGCCGCCGGCGGGTTCCTCTACGGACTGCAGATGCTGTTCCACGGGGCCCAGATCCTGGGGTTCAACCCGCCGGGCCCGGTCATCCTGCTGTTCACCTTCGGCCCGACGGTGGTGTTCCTGGCCTACATGACCTGGGCCATCATCAAGGGCGGCAAGCAGGCGAAGCCCCAGGGCACCACCGGCCGGGCGGTCAACGCCATCTTCAGCGCCACGGGCCTCTGCAACCTGGTCTTCCTGATCATCTTCCTGCCGTCGTCCCTCCAGTCGGGCGATTTTCGGGTCTGGCTGTTCTATCCTGCCGTGGTCTTCGCGGTGCTCGGCGGCGCCTGGTTCGCGGCCTGGCAGCTGCGCCGGCGGCTGTGGATGCTGGGCACGGCGGTCGGCTGGATGGTCAGCGCGGCGGCCATGGGCCTGACGCGCGGCCACTGGGCCTATGTCGTGATCTGCGGGCTCTGCCTGGTCCTGTTCATGATGCTGCCCGGCATCGCCATGGCGCGCGGCAAGGCGGACTGATGGCGAAGTTCGACATCGGCGGCATCGACGAGGTGATCCACGGCCGCCTGCGGCTGGGGATCATGGCCTATCTCGCCGACGCCGAGGTCGCCGACTTCACCGAACTGAAGACGGTGCTGGAGGCGACGCAGGGCAACCTGTCGATCCACCTGCGAAAGCTGCAGGACGCCGGCTACGTGGCCATCGAAAAGAGCTTTGTCGGCCTCAAGCCCCTGACCCAGGCCCGGATCACGCCCGAGGGCCGGGCGGCCTTCGGGCGGTATCTGGAAGCGATGAGCAAGCTGGTCGGCGGTTAGCGCGGCCGGAACTTCTTGCTGGTCGGGAAGCCCTTGGGGGCCAGCTTGCCGGCCCCGGCGCGGCGGCCCAGCCAGTCCTTCCAATCCGGCCAGTCCCGGTTGCGGCCGCCGGCGTCGATCCAGGCGGCGCCGGTCTCGGCGTTGAAGACCATGGCGTCGCGCAGGCCGCCTTCGCGGTAGGACTGCAGCTTGACGCCCTTGCCGCGCGGCATTTCCGGAAGTTCTTCAAGCGGATAGATCAGGATCTTGCCGTTGTCGCCGACCACCGCCATCTGGTCGCCGGTCACTTCCAGCGAGATGATCGCCGTGCCGTTCAGCACCGACTTACCGGCCCGGCGGAAGGCCAGGGCCTCGTCCTCGGGCATGATGAAGCCGTAGCCTTCCTTGGAGGCCAGGATGCGCTTGCGGCCGGCCTTGTGCGGGAAGACGTCGATGATCTTCACCTTGTCGTCGAGGTCGACCATCAGCCGCAGCGGCTCGCCATGGCCCCGGGCGCTGGGCAGCTTGGAGCAGTCGAGGGTGAAGAAGCGGCCGTCGGAGGCGAAGATCAGCAGCTTGTCGGTGGTCTCGGCCGGGACCAGGAAGCCGAGCTTGTCGCCCTCCTTGAACTTCAACTCCGAAGGGTCCTCGACCCGGCCCTTGGCGGCGCGGATCCAGCCCTTGTCCGACAGGATGACGGTGATCGGCTCGCGGGGGATGAAGGCCTCGGAGGCGGCGTCGACGTCGATGCTCGGGGCCTCGGCGAAGTCGGACCGGCGGCGGCCGACCTCGGTGCCGACCCCGACCACCTCGCGCATGGCGGCGAGGCCGGCGCCGACCAGTTTCCACTGGGCCGCGTCGGAGGCCAGCATGGCCATGATGCCGTCGCGCTCCTCGGCCAGCTCGGCGTGCTCGCGGCGGATCTCCATCTCCTCCAGCCGGGCCAGCTGGCGCAGGCGGGTGTTGAGGATGGCGTCGGCCTGGATATCGCTGAGGTCGAAGGCGGCGATCAGCTTCTGTTTCGGCTCGTCCTCGTAGCGGACGATGCGGATCACCTCGTCGAGGTTGAGGTAGGCGATCAGCAGGCCGTCGAGGACGTGCAGCCGGGCCTCGATCTTCTCCAGCCGGAAGCGGGCCCGTCGGACCAGGACCTCGCGGCGGTGGTCGAGGAAGGCCTTGAGAATGGCCTTGAGACCCATGACGCCCGGGGTGCCGCGCGCGTCCAGGACGTTCATGTTGACCGGGAAACGGGTCTCCAGGTCGGAGAGCTTGAACAGGCTCTCCATCAGCACTTCCGGCTCGACGTTGCGGGTCTTGGGCTCGAGGACCAGCCGCACGTCCTCGGCGCTCTCGTCGCGCACGTCGCCCAGCAGCGGCGCCTTCTTGTTCTCGATCAGCTCGGCCAGGCCTTCGACCAGCTCCGCCTTCTTGACCTGGTAGGGCACCTCGGTGACGACGATCAGGTAGGTCCCCCGGCCGGTGTCCTCCTTGTGCCAGCGGGCCCGCAGGCGCACGCCGCCGCGGCCGGTCTCGAAGGTTTCGAGCAGGCTGGACTGCGGCTCGACGATGATGCCGCCGGTGGGGAAGTCCGGCCCCTTCACCCGCTCCATCAGGTCGGCGGTGGTGGCTTCCGGGCGTTGCAGGAGCAGCAGGCAGGCGTCGATCAGCTCGCCGGCATTGTGCGGCGGGATCGAGGTGGCCATGCCCACGGCGATGCCGCTGGAGCCGTTGGCCAGCAGGTTGGGGAAGCCGGCGGGCAGGACGACCGGCTCGACGTCCTGGCCGTCGTAGGTCGGCTTGAAGTCGACGGCGTTCTCGTCGAGGCCGTCGAGCAGCAGGCTGGCCGCCTGCGTCATGCGGCACTCGGTGTAGCGCATGGCGGCGGCGTTATCGCCGTCGATGTTGCCGAAATTGCCCTGGCCGTCGACCAGCGGGTAGCGCTGGCTGAAGCTCTGGGCGAGGCGCACGAGGGCGTCGTAGATGGCCTGGTCGCCGTGCGGGTGGAAGTTACCCATCACCTCCCCGACCACCTTGGCGCATTTGCGGGCGGCGGCGGTGGGGTTGAGGCGCATCTCGTGCAGGGCATAGAGGATGCGGCGGTGAACGGGCTTCAGACCGTCGCGCACGTCCGGCAGGGCCCGGCCGGTGATGGTCGACAGGGCATAGGCCAGGTAGCGCCGCGAGAGGGCCTCGGTCAGCGGTTCGTCGAGGATGCGGTCGCCGTCACCCGGCGGAGGCGTGTGTACAGTCATAGCGGTCCAGAATCAGTCGGCTTACTCTAGGGCCCCGGCCGACCCGGGGGGAGGCTTCATAGCCGTCCAGCGTCGGAGAGTCGCTCCAGAAGCCAGACGCGCGCGGGGGGAAGCGGCTTGTTGAGCGGGCCAAAGACGTACTGCTCCAGGAAATGGCCGGTCAGGTCGAAGCCGGCGCGGATGTCGCCATCGCTCAGACCGTTGCGGGGCGAGAGCATGAAGGGCGGCAGGGGCAGCAGCCGGGCGGCGTAAGGCTCGCCTGCCGCCCGGGAGACCGCGCGGCCGGTGCGGGGGCTGACCCAGACCAGATCCTCGGTGACGCCGGTCGAGGCGCATTTGGTCAGGTCGAGGGAGAATCCCATCTCGCTCAGCAGGCCGGCCTCGAACTGGACGAAGACGGCGGGCCAGATGTCCGGCAGCATGAGGGCCCCGATCAGGGCGTCGAAGGCCAGGAAGGCGCCCGGATGCGGTTCGCGCTCGGGCAGGGCCCCGGCGGCGACGGCGGCGGCGGCGGCGAGGCCGGCCAGGGCCAGCTTGTCGTCGAACAGTTCGGAAGGCCCCTCCCCGATCGGCTCGATGCGGGCCGAGCCGAGCTGGCCCTCGACGCGGGCGTGATAGCTGGCCAGCACCTTGGCGCCCGGCTGCAGGATCGACTTCAGCCGGCGCGACCCGCCGCCGGCGACATGGGCCGCCTGGCGGCCGTGGCGTTCGGTCAGGAGATCGACGATCGCCCCGGTTTCGCCGTGCAGCCGCGCTGAGAGGATGTAGGCATCGTCTTCCCATTCCATGCGGCGGAGATACCT
>SDZP01000318.1 GCA_004144935.1 Caulobacteraceae bacterium
CCAGGTAGACGCCAATGCGTTTGTCGACCCCGCTGAAGCTCGTGTTCGGGCATCACACCATCTATTCGGGAAGCCCGACCCACGGCGACAACCCCGCCCTGATCGCGCGCCTCGCCCCCATCCTCGAGGCCCGGGGCGTGACGGCCTATGTCTGCGGTCATGACCATGACCTGCAGCACATCCGCGTCGGCGCGGTCGACTACATCTGCGCCGGCGCCGGCTCTGAGTCGCGCAAGACCGGCCGCCGGGACGGGACGCTGTTTGCCGCCGCCTACCCGGGGTTCGCTGTGTTTTCCACGACGCGCGAAGGTTTGAAGCTCGCGTTCAGGGACACAAGCGGCGCGACCCGCTACGCGGCGACGGCGCCGGCTCGCGGAGGCTGACGTACCGCGGGCCCGGGAGAGCGCGTTGCGACCCCGAGGGTCTACAACCCCGGACATCCTGATGCCCCCTCACAGAAAATATCTATCGAAGGGCAAATTTCTATCGATTGGACTCTTGGTCGTTTTGGGTGTCGCCTGTCGCTCCCTACAGCGCCGGCTGAACCGGCGCGATCGCCAGGAGAGACGACCATGGACGGAAACGACGAAGGCTCACCGCTCAGCTGCCCGATCAAGGAACCGGCGGCGCTCCGGCGGCTCCTCGGCCGCACCAACCGCGACTGGTGGCCCAATCAGCTGAGCCTCGAAATCCTCCACCAGCATGGCGACCAGGGCAATCCCATGGGCGCCGACTTCGACTACGGCGAGGCGTTCAAGTCGATCGACTACGCCGGCCTCAAGCGCGACCTGACCGCCCTGATGACCGACAGCCAGCCTTGGTGGCCGGCCGACTATGGTCACTACGGCCCCTTCTTCATCCGCATGGCCTGGCACAGCGCCGGCACCTACCGCAGCGGCGATGGCCGGGGTGGGTCCTCGGCCGGCGGCCAGCGGTTCGCGCCGCTCAACAGCTGGCCGGACAACGGCAACCTCGACAAGGCCCGGCGCCTGCTGTGGCCGATCAAGCAGAAGTACGGCGCCAAGCTGAGCTGGGCCGACCTGATGATCCTGGCCGGCAATGTGGCCATCGAGTCGATGGGCGGGCCCACCTTCGGCTTCGGCGGCGGCCGCGCCGATATCTTCGAGCCGCAGAAGGATATCTACTGGGGCACGGAAGAAGAATGGGTCGGCGCCACCCGTCATGACGAGGAGGCCGGACGGGCGCTGGAAAACCCGCTGGCCGCGATCCAGATGGGCCTGATCTACGTCAACCCGGAAGGCCCGGGCGGCAATCCCGATCCGCTGAAGTCAGCCCGCGACATCCGCGAGACCTTCAGCCGGATGAGCATGAACGACGAGGAAACCGTCGCCCTGACCGCCGGCGGCCACACCTTCGGCAAGGCCCACGGGGCGGGCGACGCCTCCCTGGTCGGAGTCGAGCCGGAAGGCGCCGATATCGCCAGCCAGGGCCTGGGCTGGACCAGCAAACACGAGAGCGGCATGGGCGATCATACGATCACCAGCGGCATCGAGGGCGCCTGGACGCCGACCCCTATCACCTGGGACCACAGCTATTTCCACATGCTGCTCGACTATGACTACGAGCTGGTCAGGAGTCCGGCCGGGGCCAAGCAGTGGCAGCCGGTCAATGTGAAGCCGGAAGACCTGGCGCCGGGGGCCCACAGCCCGCACCGCCGGGTGCCGACGATGATGACCACGGCCGACATGGCCTTCAAGATGGACCCCGAGTACCGCAAGGTCTCGGAGAAGTTCCGCGACGATCCGGCCTATTTCGCCGACGCTTTCGCCCGGGCCTGGTTCAAGCTGACCCATCGCGACATGGGACCCAAGATCCGCTACCTCGGCCCCGAAGTGCCGGCCGAGGACCTGATCTGGCAGGATCCGCTTCCGGCGCCCAGCCACCCGCCGGTCGACGCGGCGGGCGTCGCCGACCTCAAGGGCCGGATCGCCGCCTCCGGCCTGTCGGTTTCCGACCTGGTCAGCACCGCCTGGGCTTCGGCCGCGACCTACCGCGGGTCCGACCATCGGGGCGGCGCCAACGGCGCCCGTATCCGGCTGAGCCCGCAGACGGACTGGAAGGTCAACGATCCCCCCAGACTGTCGGCCGTGCTGGAGACCCTGGCCGGCATCAAGGCCGAGTTCGCCGGTAACGTCTCCATGGCCGACCTGATCGTCCTGGCCGGCAATGTCGGCGTCGAGCAGGCGGCCAAGGCGGCCGGTCATCCCGTCGAGGTTCCGTTCCATGCGGGCCGCGTCGACGCCACCGAGGCGCATACCGACGCGGCCAGCTTCGAGGTGCTCGAACCCCAGGCCGACGGCTTCCGCAACTATCTGTCGGTCAAGTTCAGCGTGCCGACCGAGGAACTGCTGATCGACCGCGCCCAGCTCCTGCGCCTGACCGCGCCGGAGATGACGGTGCTGGTCGGCGGCCTGCGGGTTCTGGGCGCCAACCATGGCGGCTCGGCGCACGGGGTGTTCACCGATCGGCCGGGACAGCTGACCAACGACTTCTTCGTCAACCTGCTGGACATGAACACCGCCTGGAAACAGGTGGACGACAGCGGCGACGAGGAGTTCATCGGCACCGACCGCACCACCGAGGAGAAGCGGTGGACGGCGACGCGGACCGACCTGGCCTTCGGGGCCAACTCGGAACTGCGGGCCCTGTCCGAGGTCTATGCGGGCAGCGACGCCGGCGGCAAGTTCGTCGCCGACTTCGTCAAGGCCTGGACCAAGGTGATGAACAACGACCGCTTCGACCTGCCCAAGGGCGTGCGGCGCTAGACGCCGAAATCCAGTGCTTGTCTTCCGCCGGGGCAGTCATCTGACTGTCCCGGCGATTTCATTTTGAGACCCGCCACAAGCAGGCGGGCATGGGACGGAGACGGGTGATGAAGGCGATTGAAGTTCACGGCGGCGGCGGTCTGGACAAGCTGGCGCTGGTCGAGCGGGCCGATCCGGGCGAACCCGGGCGCGGCGAGATCAAGGTTCGCATCCGGGCCTCCTCCCTGAACTATCACGACCTGATGGTGGTCAAGGGGATGATCCCCACCCCCGGCGACCGGGTGCCGATGTCCGACGGGGCCGGCGAGGTCGTCGCCGTCGGCGAGGGCGTCACCGACTTCAAGGTGGGCGACCTGGCCGTCTCCACCTTCTTCCCCGACTGGCTGGACGGCGAGCCGCCGGAGACCTCGTTCAACCGCGTGCCCGGCGACGGCATCGACGGTTATGCCCGCGAACAGGTGATCATGCCCGCCACCGCCTTCACCCAGGCGCCGAAGGGCTGGAGCGCCGCCGAGGCGGCCACCATCACCTGCGCCGGGGTCACCGCCTGGCGCTGCCTGGTCGCCGATGGCCACCTGAAGGCCGGCGAGACCGTGCTGGTCCAGGGCACCGGCGGGGTGTCGATCTATGCGCTGCAGATCGCCAAGGCGTTCGGCTGCGAGGTCATCGCCACCTCTTCGTCCGACGAGAAGCTGGAGCGCCTGAAGGCGCTGGGGGCCGATCACCTGATCAACTACAAGACCACCCCCGGCTGGGGCGGCAAGGCGCGCGAACTGACCAATGGACGCGGCGTCGACCATGTGGTCGAGATCGGCGGCTCGGGCACCATGCCCCAGTCGATCACGGCCAGCCGCATCGGCGGCCACATCGGCCTGATCGGCGTGCTGGCCGGCTACTCCGGCGAGATCCCGACGGTGGCCATCATGGGCAAGTCGATCAAGCTGATCGGCCTGACCGTCGGCAGCCGCCGCCACCAGCAGGACATGGTGCGGGCCATCGACGTGACCGGCTTCCGACCGGTGCTCGACAAGCACTTCCCGCTGGCCGAACTGGGCGCCGCCTTCGCACACCAGGAGTCGGGGACCCACTTCGGCAAGATCATCGTCGACATCTAGTCCTCGGCCGTCTCCTCCTCGGTCATCACCCTGTGCAGTTTGCGATACTCCTCGCGGGCCGCCTCGTAGATCAGGTCCATGGTCACGGGCCCTCCGCCGCCGGCCGCCAGGAAGGCCGCGCGGAGGGCGACGTTGCGGATCGAGCCGCCCGAGAGGTTGAGCTTGCCGAGGCGTTCGGGGTCGAGCCCCTTCACCGCGATCTTGTCGCCGAAGACCCGGCGCCAGATGT